>JAEZPX010000048.1 GCA_023413275.1 Bacillota bacterium
CGCCTGTTGCTCCGGTTGCTCCTGTTGCTCCTGTTGCACCTACCGGACCCTGGGGACCCTGAGGACCAACGGGACCAATGGGACCCTGAGGACCCTGGGGACCAACGGGACCTCTTGGACCACGACAGCAACAATTGCCATTGCTATTTCCTCCACAGGAATTGTTGCAATTATAACCTCTTGCATCATTCATATCATAATCATTGTAGTAATCATAGCTCATTTCTTTTCCTCCTTTAATAAATAATGAGTGACTTAATATTAAAAACCTCTTACTTTCAAGACCTTACAAATTATTTTGTTGAAAATGAAAAAGTACTCTTCACTAATTAACAACCTCATTTTAAAAAATCCCATTTTGAAATTAGAATTTATCACCCTTGTTTAATTAAGACCCCTGAAACGTTTTTAAATGATTTTTATGTTATTGTTTTTTGAATAAGATAAATTGGTAGCTTGGACTTTTTCATCTCAATATTAAATTGTATTCTTGCATTGCATTTACATAGAAAAGCTTCATGTTATAAAAAACTCTGCTACCCCAGAACTGTTTTTCTCAAACTTTGCTTTTGTTAGATTTCCAGCACAAAGCTTCTTAAAAATCTGCTTTACACTCCTAAATGCACTGGACAGCTTGCCATTTTCGAAACAGTTACCGTAATAAATTTTGCGATAAAGAAATATTATAGAAAAACCTTAAATACGAAAATATTATCCATTATGGTATTTATGACCTCTCCAAAGACTTCCCTCCCAACTAAAATTACAGAATCCGTTTCACCTCTCTTTCAAATTTCTTGTTTTTAAAGTACTGCAAGCTCTACAACATAATATGTAGGTCTGACATGCTAGGTGACAATTTGAGATAAAATCATGGTTGTAACGCATTTCCTTTTCTAAAAAATAAAAGTCCATTCAAACGAATACTCTAAAGAACATACAAAATTGTAAAATTGGACATGTCGTTGAAACTATTCAATTGGATAAAGAATATAATTCATTTCACTTCTTTTTCTACATCATGTTTTATGGACACAAAAATAAGACACGCTTCTTTTTCTGAAGTGTGTCTTATTTCTTCCGTAAGGATATTTGTACCTTAAGTTTTTTATACAATAAAATAACCTCACATCATTTTATTAATCTCTTTTTTTAATCGGCCGATGATTTTCTTTTCCAATCTTGAAATATACGATTGCGAAATTCCAAGAAGATCCGCCACCTCCTTTTGGGTTTTTTCTGTTGTTTCAGGTAAAATGCCAAACCGCATTTCCACAATTTTTCTCTCTCTGCAAGAAAGTTTATCCATTGCATTATTTAATAGTTCCCTGTCTACTTCTTCCTCAATGTTTTTGTAAATGACGTCTCCTTCTGTTCCAAGAATATCAGATAGGAGCAGCTCGTTTCCTTCCCAGTCAACATTCAAAGGTTCATCTATGGAGACCTCGGATTTTGTTTTACTGTTTCGCCTCAAATACATTAATATTTCATTCTCAATACATCTGGATGCATAGGTAGCTAATTTGATTTTTTTCTCAGGATTAAAGGTATTAATGGCTTTTATCAATCCAATGGTACCAATAGAAATTAAGTCCTCTACATTCACGCCTGTATTCTCAAATTTTCTTGCGATATAAACCACCAAGCGTAAATTTCGCTCAATCAATACTGATTTTACCCTTACCTCATCCTCACCACCAAGCTGATCCAATAAAATTGCTTCTTCATCCGGCTTAAGGGGGGGCGGAAAAACATCACTTCCCCCTATGTAAAATACCTCTTGCCCTTTTCTGCGTAATTTGCGCAGCATCAACCCTGCGTGATACTTCACTAAAAACAGGAAATACTTCCATTGCTTCATAAATCGTCCTCCTCCAGCAAGCAAGGGGGAATCAAGCCTTCATACCCCCCTTTAAAAAAATCAAAGGAAATTCCTATATACAACCCGTGATAACTTATTGTTTTTTCGCCAAAACAAATTTTGCATTCTTCAGCAAGAAAGCCCCACAAAGCTCCTTCAGGATTTCCTAAACTGGTGTAGTGCATTGGTTCAAGATGCTCTCGCTCACCGCAAATTAGCTTTTCGCCCTCTTCTGCAGAGAATAATGGAAGAACGGTACTTAATTCCATTACAATGACTCCTTTGCCATTTTTTTTCAGCCCGTTTCCCGTATCAATGAGTACACGACCCTCTACCCACTTGCTATTTTTACGTATATACACTGTGCAAAAATCTCTACGCCTTCGAATATGAGTTTCTATCCAATTGCCGCCGATTTTTAATAATATGTAGCTTACAGCAATTCCCCATATTAAATATTGCCAAGGAAAAAATCTCTGCCGTAATATCAATCCGCTTCCCAATGCCTTCTGTGCTTGGGTAACTGTAAAAAGCACATTCAAACCGCCCCCCAGCAAAAAGGATGCAAATAGAGCAGTTAAAAAAAGCCTACAAAAATTTTTAGGGCTTTTCGGAAAATATGCCACCCCAAGTCCAAGTATTAGTAATGCAAAAGATAAAAAAATGCCTCCATTATTCGGAAACAAGAATATTAACAGCAAACAATGACATAAAGCAGACAACAATGCACCTACGATAAGCCGCCATTTCTTGGCTCGAAAGCCGCTAATCCGTCCTGCTGCATAAAGCAGAAATAAATCCATAATCCATTCCCAAAAAAACACTACATCAATATAAACTGAAGCCTCCATTCCTTCCCTCCTGAAACAAATTATAGGCATGTTTTGATGCGAAGTCTGTCATATTTACTGAAAATACCAAAAAAAAGAATGGCAGAGTTCGACTGACTTCGACTCTCCATTCTTTCAATTTATTATTTATAGTTATAATTGCAATCCTTCTAAAACCCGAATTTCAAATATGAAACATCATGAATGAAAGTTTAATCAGGATATATTACTTCAGTTGCATCTTTTTTGAATTGGGGGCTCAATTTTCAAATTTGAACTCTACCCATTGGTTTTTTGGTGAAAGATTTTTTGCTTCTATTTCCTTTTAGATTTTAAAAATTTAATGATATACACGAATAATAGAGGATATTTCCTTTACCATTGACATATTGGAAATCACAATGATGGAGTCCATAAATTGTTTTTCCAAAACATCATAGGTGACAATGACAACATCTGCTGTTTTTTCATCCTTTGTTTTTTGTAATAACATAGATATGCTGACATTATTACTGCCAAACACCCCAGCCAAGGCAGCTAAAGTGCCCGCTCTGTCTTCAAGCTTCATCCGCACATAATAACTGCTTTTTGTTTCTTTAATGTCTTTAATGGGAATATTTTTATAACAACTGCTGCCAATTCTTCCGGTACAATGAAACTGGATGTTTCTTGCAACATCCAAAATATCACCAACAACAGCACTTCCTGTAGGTAATTCTCCTGCCCCACGGCCGTAAAACATGGCATCACCTACAGCATCACCGTGAATAAATACCGCATTATAGGAATCATTGACAGATGCCAAGGGATGATTTTGAGGAATCATGGTAGGATGAACCTTTACCTCAATGCCATCTTCTGTATTCTTTGCAATCCCTAGCAGCTTAATTTCGCAACCAAGCTCATGGGCATAGCGGATATCTTTGGCGGAGATTTTAGAAATACCCTCTGTATATACATTTTGAAATGTTACTGGGGAATTAAACGCAAGGGATGCCAAAATGGCAAGCTTTCTGCCTGCATCATGTCCCTCAATATCCGCAGTTGGGTCAGCCTCTGCGTAACCCAAATCTGTCGCCAATTGGAGGGCTTCTGCAAAGTCCATCCCTTCTTCGCTCATTTTAGTCAGAATAAAATTCGTTGTTCCATTGATGATTCCCATTACCTCTGTTATTTCATTTCCGGCTAAACACTGATTGAGTGGTCTGATTATTGGTATCCCACCTGCAACAGCCGCCTCAAACAATAAGTCACAATGGTTTGTTTTGGCAAGCTTCAGCAACTCATGGCCCTGCACAGCAATCAAGTCTTTATTTGCTGTTACAACATGCTTGCCTTTTTGCAAAGCTTCCTTAATATATGTGGCTGCAGGTTCTATACCACCCATCACCTCAACTACAATTTCAATGCTGTCATCCTCAATGATATCCCGCCACTGGTCTGTCAGTTTTTCCGGTGCGATCAAATTTGCATATTTTCCTTTGTTACGAACCAATACTTTTGAAATCTCTAATTCAGCACCGATTTTATAGACCAGCTCATTTTTCTGTTTTTCAATAATCTTATATACACCGCCGCCAACGGTTCCCATTCCCAAAAGGGCAACCTTACGAATATTTTGAATCATGCTATTCTTCCTCCAGATTAAGTAATTTCGCTTTAATGCGCATTGTCAAATTATGACTGATATTAAGATTGTACGCACCAAGGGGGCATATGTCAATACAAATATGTCTTTTTTTCAAAAACATTTTTCCTCTCCAGAAAAACATTTTTGTATAATA
Organism: Bacillota bacterium; assembly: GCA_023413275.1. Classification (GTDB taxonomy): domain Bacteria; phylum Bacillota; class Clostridia; order Lachnospirales; family Anaerotignaceae; genus Chakrabartyella. The sequence continues at coordinate 4,476 of JAEZPX010000048.1, forward strand.
TGTCTTTTTTGCTATATATATTTCAATAGAAATATATACTCCTGTGTTCATTTCTTCTAAAATATTTGAAAGTCCTTTTGTTCTTCTGTCCAACCAGCACGCTTCATAAGAAGTCGTCATGTTTTTATTCTGATACTCTTTTAATCAGAGAATGAACCTCAAATTAAAATAAGTTAACAAAAGAGCTTATTTTTTCCCCCATTCAAGATATTAAAAAACGAAGTCCCCATATTCATTGAGCACTTCGTTCTAAATTCAGCAAGAATTGCATTTTTAATATTACTTTTAGTAGATAGAATTTCTTTATATTATTAAAATGAATCCTTCATTTATATTCCCTTAGATTCATAGTCATCCAAAAACGAATGATATATACCTTTTACTTTATACCCAACCATTGTATCTAATGAAACGGAATGAATGCTGTTAAAAATACTTTTTTCAATGTTTGGATTATCACGTTTCAGTCTGCGGAGAAGAATTTTCACCTCTTCTCGCTTGGAACCTCCTCCACCATTATCACACATAGTACAATTTTCAGTGAAACGGCAGGCACATTGAATAAATTCCAAATCGTTATAGCGTTTCCAGCTTAAAATGCTCTCCTCACCAATACAGTACATTGGGCGAATGAGTTCCATACCCTCAAAGTTTTTGCTGTGAAGTTTGGGGAGCATTGCTTGTAGCTGAGACCCATAAAACATCCCCATCACCGTAGTTTCAATCACATCATTAAAATGATGTCCCAAAGCAATCTTGTTACACCCTAGAGTCTTTGCTTTATTATATAGGTGCCCTCTACGCATACGTGCACATAAATAACAGGGCGACTCCTCACTATTATTAGCTATTTCAAAAATATTTGTTTCAAAAACTGTAATGGGGATATGAAGGAGAGCAGCATTGCTTTCAGTTTTTTGTCTGTTTATTTCATTATATCCCGGATCCATCACCAAAAAAATTAATTCAAAGGGCACCTCACTATGGCGCTGGAGCTCTTGCAAAAGCTTAGCCATTAGCATGGAATCCTTCCCACCGGAAATACAAACAGCAATTTTGTCTCCCGATTGAATCAAATCATACTGCTTTACTGCCCTAATAAAAGGATTCCATATTTCTTTACGATATTTTTTTACGATGCTGCGTTCTATCATTTGATGCGGTGTTAATTCCCTTCCCATCTGAATTCCCCTATTCCAATTATTTTAAATGTAAAACTTTATAACCAAATTTATCCAAAATCCCCTGATTCATTTCACTACTTTAATCTTTTTCGTACTCATTTGCTTTATCTGACAAGCTCTTTGTAGCATTCATCAAATATCTTTAAAAATTCTTGTATTTCTTCCTCAGTGGTTAAATGACTCAAGCTGATTCTCCAAGAGGATAAAGCATTTTTCCTGTCCTGACTCACCGCAAATACTGGTCGGGAAGGCTGTCCATCAGCAGAACAAGCAGATTTCACTGATACACAAATACCCTTTTCATCCAGCGTTCTCTGAAAAACAGTTCCCTTTACACCGTACACACTCAAATTTAAAATGTGGGGAACCGCATTTTCAGGGCTGTTTATCCGTACAACAGGATAGGCCGTTAAAGCCTTGCGCAGCTTCTCATTCAGACCTTCCACCATTTTATAGCGGCTATTTTGTTCTTCCAATGCTATTTTTAAAGCTGTCTCCGTTGCGGCGGCAAGACCCAAAGCAGGGGTTCCACTTCGATAAATGGTCGTACTGGCGCCGCCATGAATCAAAGGCTCAATCACAAGGTTTTTCCGTTTTAGCAATACTCCACAACCATTTAATCCATAAAACTTATGCCCTGTGAAGCTCATAGTATCAATCCCATGAAAAGAAACCGCTGTCTTTCCTATGGATTGTGTTGCATCCACATGAAGGCGGCAATTTGGAAAAGCCTTTAATGTTTCAATTATTTGAGAAATAGGCTGAATACAGCCCAGCTCACTGTCTACGCCGCAGACTGCCACCATAATAGTATCTTTTCTTAATAGTTCCTTCAGTTCTTTTAAATTGACAGTACCATCTTTTTCCAGCCCAAGCAAATCTATTTCGTATCCCTGCTCCTGTAAGGCAGTGAGGCAACCACTTACCGAGGAATGCTCCAAAGGCGTGGAAATTATATGCTTCCCTATATGTCTGGAGGATCGTGCAATACCTTTGATTGCCAAATTATTTGCTTCGCTGGCACCAGAGGTATAAATGATTTCTGCAGGATTCACCTTCAATAATCGGGCTATGCTCTCCGTAACCTTTGCCATTTCCTCTTGAGCGGCTCTACCTACTTGATGAGTGGAATTTGGGTTTCCCATAAATTCTTGCTCAATCTGTACAAAGCGTTCCAATACCTCATGTGCAACAGGAGTGTTTGCCGAATAATCTAAATATATCATAAGTTTCCTCCATAATTTGATAAGTCCTTCACCACTTCGCCTGCGAGAATTAATCCTGCAGTGGCAGGAACAAAGGCATTACTTCCCGGTACTTGTCTACGTTGGGTGCATTTTCTTGCGGTACCCGCAGGACAAATGCAATGGGTGCGACAGCTGATTGCCATATCCTCTATTGGAGTAATGGGCAATTCCTTGGAATAGACCACTTTTAGCTTCTTAATTCTACGCTTCTTTAACTCGTGGCGCATCACCCGTGCCAAGGGACATACGGAGGTTTTATATATATCAGCCACTTGAAAAGCAGAAGCATCCATTTTATTCCCCGCACCCATACAGCTAATGATAGGTACCCCTGCCTGATTTGCCTGCATCACCAGCTCAATCTTTCCGCTAACTGTATCTATTGCATCCACAACATAGTCAAAGCTTGAAAAATCAAATTCTCCTGCAGTCTGAGGGCCATAAAATGTTTTATAGATATTAACAACCGCATCAGGGTTAATATCCAGTATCCTCTCCTTTGCTACTTCAACCTTATATTGCCCAACAGTACTGCGTGTTGCAATAATTTGACGATTCAGATTTGTCAGGCATACCTTATCATCGTCTATCAAA
>JAEZPX010000092.1 GCA_023413275.1 Bacillota bacterium
CAGATAACCTTTCCGTCCTCCCCCAGAATGGGCACCGCGTAGCTCATCCATTCCTTCAAAAGGTTAGATGAATCCGTGCTTTTCTTCCCAGAGGAAAAGGAAGCCGTTCCGTTCATGGCAGCTATAATGGCCTGATCTGTGTAAACGGGATAGGGTTTTTGCAATACAGTGTTAGATGCAATTGTATTCCCTTTAGCATCCAGAATGTTACCCTGTATTCCCATGGCATTGGTGACTGTTTTTAAGAGAGTATCCTGAATATCCTTCAATTCATTCCCTTTTATAACCTGCTCGTCAATTTTTTCTGCACATGACACCAGTTGCCATCTGGATTTTTCAAGCTCAATATTTCTAAGGCTCAATAAAATATAGGAACCGCTGACAATCATTACAATCAGCACCAACCCAAGATACATGATAATTAATTTCCATTTAATACTTCGCAAAGGCTTCAACCCCGCCTTCCTTAGCAATCAAAATAATAGCCCACACCTCTTTTGGTCAATATATATTCGGGCTTTCCCGGATCATCCTCCAACTTTTCTCGCAAGCGGCGAACCGTAACATCGACGGTACGAACGTCTCCAAAATATTCGTAACCCCAAACTTTCTCCAAAAGGATTTCTCTGGAGAAAACCTGGCCCTTTTGCTGGGTAAGAAATTTTAATAGCTCAAACTCACGCAACGTCAGCTCTAATACTCGGCCATCCTTACGCACCTCATAGCGCTCTAAGTTAATATTAAGCCTTCCAAAAACCATACCCTCTGTTTCATCTGGGGCGGCCTCTTCTTGCACAATTTGGCGTCGCAAATTTGCCTTAACCCTAGCCATTAACTCTCTGACACCAAAAGGCTTTGTTACATAATCATCGGCACCAAGCTCAAGCCCCAGAACTTTATCCAATTCCTCAGCACGAGCGGTAAGCATTATGATCGGTGTATTTTTCTTTTCTCTTATTTTTTTACAAGCTTCGTATCCGTCCATTTTTGGCATCATGATATCCAGTAAGATCAAATCCGGATTCTCTTCCATAGTAAGCCGAACGCCCTCTGCTCCATCACCGGCTCTTAAAATTTTGTAGCCTTCTTTTTTAAGATTGAACGCAATAATATCAACGATGTTTTTTTCATCGTCTACAATAAGTATTTTTTTATCCATTTTTCTCCCCCATAGTATAGGTCAGAAGCCTTAATAATTTTATTATACAAAACATTTTATAAAATGTACAGTTCTTACAGCATACATCTATAAATTACAAGTTCGCATCAAATGCCTAACTCTAAAAGGTATCTGTTAATTCTTCCAGCAATACCCTTGGTTTTTAAATACTCCAACCCGTTATATTTACTTTCCAAACCTATTTTCACAAAAATTCTAATAAAATGCCATCAAGTCCAACGTCTTTTTGAAAGAAATCTTTTTCACAAAGAAAAAATTAATTTTCCCTTTACATAAGCGAGAAATAAAAATTCACAATTAGAAATATCTTTCCCTGTAAATTTAGACTTATCATAATCAAAAAAGTTCCAGAAAAACTATATCCGTTGTATCTTTCTTTTTTTACAAAAAGAGGACTGATTTACAGTAAAAGAGATTTTTGCTATCCCCAGCTTCTTTATTTTTTCTCTTCTTTATACTTCTTCAACAGCTTTAATAGCACACTCATATCAATGGGTTTAGGAATATGCTCAGTCATTCCCGCTGCTATGGTCTCACCGATATCTGATGGAAATGCATTGGCAGACATGGCTAAAATGGGTATGTTTTTTGCATCCTCCCGTTCCATTTTGCGTATTTCTCTACTTGCTTCATAACCGTTCATCACAGGCATTTGTATATCCATTAAAATGGCAAGATATGCGTTTACTGGGGATTGTCCAAAAAGAGCCAGACATTCCCTTCCATCCCCCGCTACATCTACGATTAAGCCGCACATTTCCAACAGAGTTTTGGCAATCTCCACGTTTATTTCATTATCCTCTACCAGAAGAACTCTGGAATTCTCCAGCTCCTCTAAAAGCCCAGTCTCCACTACTACCAGCTTCTCCTTGGATTCTTTTTCTTCTGGAATACTGTTGCTTGGTTTTCTCTTTAACGGAAGCTCAAAGCGGAATATACTGCCCTTACCTTCTTCACTTTCCACATAAATATGTCCTCCCATAAGCATGGCAAGATTTTGGGAGATTGCTAAGCCAAGCCCGGTGCCTCCCGATATCAAGCCACCCTCCCCTTGCTCAAATGGAAGAAAAATCCTATCCAAAAAGTCCTTATCTATGCCTATTCCGTTATCTCGCACTTCAATTTGAAGCAAACACCTATTATCATCTATATCTCGTCCGCTTACAACCAAAATGATTTCCCCTCTTGGTGGCGTATATTTAAAAGCATTGCTTAACAGGTTAATCAAAACCTGATTCAACCTTAACGTGTCTCCTTCAAAAATACCCTCGGTCCCTTCTTTTAGCAATACGGAAAATCTTTGCTCTTTAAGCTGTCCTTGTGTGTAGCCATAAACAACTGCCTCTTGAAGCAATTCATGAATATCAAATTCCTTGATGTTAAGGGGCATTTTCCCGCTCTCTATTTTGCTCATTTCCAGAATATCATTAATCAATGCCAAAAGATATTTTGAAGAGGAATTTATCTTTTTCAAGCAATCCAACAACATTTCCTTTTTCTCCAAGTTAGCCTGGGCAATGGAGGTCATCCCCATAATGGCATTTAAAGGGGTTCTAATATCATGAGACATCCGGGACAAAAAATCACCTTTTGCTGTGTTTGCTTGCTCCGCCAGTTTTAACGCATCTTTTAATGCACTTTGCTGCTGTGCATCTCTTGATTTTTGATCATGAATATTCTTAAAATATATCATAACACGCAGGCTGTCTGCACTTTCCTCCAAAAGCTGAACCTGAAGGCGATGCCAGCGATACATGCCTTTGCTGTTTCCCACAGGCATCTCCATCATAATCTCACTATTACCTTTGTGGAACTGTTCTAGCAAAAACTCCGGCATAAAAGTATTCTTTGCACCTTCCCGATACTCCCATTGAATCAGATCAAAGCAATCATTCATTAAAAAGTTATACAACTGCTCATCACTTGGCAAGAACTTGCCATATTCATCAGAGTTCTTCCAAATATAAGTTTCTCTGCTTATCAAATCCACTTCAATAATCAAATCATAGAGCTGATTTACCGCCCGTAAAAACCTTTGATTGCTCATTCGGCTTTGCCGTTTCTCTCGTTGTAGTTTTTCCTCCGCTTTTTGTTGCTCTCTTTTGCTCTCTTCTATGGAGCGAAGTGTTCCAACAACTTTTTTTAGTGTTCCCTCCTCAAAAATAGGATTCTCCTGACAAAAAAACCATTCATACCGCTTATTTCGTTCCACATATATTTCTATCTCTGCCCCTGTCATTTTCCCCTGCAAAATTTCTAAAAACAATGCTTTATGCTCCTTGGAAAGGATTGTAGTCTGCTTCATCTTCTCCATATAATTCCATACTTTTGTTGCACCCTTCCGATTACGCTCCGATGGATAGTAAGCAAAAAAATCATCCCTAACGTAATACTCGAATATGCCAACTGCCATGTCTACCACAGCCAAACGGTAGCGCTCTCTTTCTTTTAATAGTTGCATTTGGGTTAGTTTATTGGCGTGAATGTCTAATAAAATGAGCAAATAAACCGGATATCCCTTTTGATAGTCTACAAGTCGGCCCTCACACTGAACCCAAACAATTTTTCCTGCTTTATCACATACTCTGCATTCAAAGGAGATTGGCAGTCCCTTTTGCCCTTTTTGCTTGATTAGAGATATTACAAACCCTCTATCTTCAATAAAAACATTGTCCCCAACCTGATATTTTCTATCTACCACACCAAAAAAATGATAGAACGTATCGCTGGCTTCCAAAAATATAATATCATCAGCCACCGATATTTTTAGAACATACCCGGGAAGGCTGTTAATCAGCACTTCCTGCTCTGTAAGAAGCTGCTGGGCTATGCCCTTTTCTGACTGAATTTCTTTCCAAAGCATCACTGCCATTTTATCGTTGTAACCCGAATTACCCAGGAATATCACACTTCCTCTTACCCAACGATAGGATCCTTCTTGGTTTTGAAGCAGGTAATCACGGCTAACTCTTTGGATTCCTTCATTGTAGTCCTCTAAAAGCTGTTCCCTGCTATAAATATGTCTAATCTCAATCTCATGTAAGGGATGAACACATTGGTAAAAGTTCTCTGTCATTTCATCATAGCTCTTCCCAATAAAAAATGCATTTTTCCCATAACAATCAGGCAGCAAATTGACATACTCGTTCTTCGTTACATTTACCAGACAGCTGTGTACATATCCTTCCGATAAGATGATATCAATATTTTCTAAAAGGTTTAAATGTACTGCCGCATTTTCTCCTTGTACAACGGGGGTAATTACCACGGAAAATGCAGGGATATTTTCAGTCCCCCATCTTATCTTGGTTACCCTTAGTCGTAATATCTTCTTTGCATTATCATCAAATATAGTCTTGGTAAAAGATTCATCTTCCTTTATATTTTTCATAACACATTGGTGACACTGTTTCTCCCATAGTTCACGCAGCCTTCTGCAAAAAGCATTCCCATCTTGCCTTTTTGCCTCATCGTTGCAGCATAACACTTCATGGGTATCCTGATGCACAACAAATACCGCCACTTCTCCCATGGTATTCAATAATTGTTCATAGCTGTCATCCTTGTTCGTACGCATTGTGTGGATACCCCTTCCCAGTTTAAGGTCAACGCTTCCTTTTCTTCCACAAGTATAATTTCTCAGCTGTTTTATTGTCAACAAGATTTAAAGTGGGTTTTTCATCTTAACTGTGGACTTTGGGAAAGGAGTGAAGCATCTTTTAAATCAAAAATCATATTTAATTTAACAAGGGTTGATCTAAAAAACGTTAAAAAAGGTATCCCAAAATCCGTTTAGAGACTATTGAGATACCCCGTAAAATTTCATTTAATAACTTCTTTCATCCTCTTTCACCCGAAATGCCGCCTGTTCCAAAGAATGGGCTTTGTTCAAGCTATTGGAGCGTACTGCCTCCAGATTTTTATTTGCACTTGCCAGCATGAGCTTAATCCGGTTTAGCTGATTGATTTCACTTGCACCGGGATCATAGTCAATGGCAACCACATTTGACAAAGGATATTGCTTCCGCAGTTCCTTAATTACCCCTTTGCCTACAACATGGTTTGGTAAGCATCCAAAGGGCTGTGTGCAAACAATATTTGCAACACCGGTATGAATTAGCTCAATCATTTCTGCCGTTAAGAACCAGCCTTCCCCTGTTTGGTTACACAAAGAAACAACCTTTTCCGCATATTTTCCCAGCTCACGAATGTCTTGAGGGGAATCAAAGCGCTTGCTCATTTGTAGGGCAGTAATCATAGGCTTTTGATATTGCTCAATAACCTTTGCCACCATATCTGCTACGATTCTGCTTTTTGCAGAGCCCCCTAGATATTTTTCCTTCTGTGTTGCATTATAACAGCAATATAAGCCAAAGGTAAGCAAATCAGGCACAACTGCTTCCGCACCCTCTCTTTCCAAGAGATTCACCAAATCGTTATTTGCAGTGGGGTGGAATTTTACCAAAATCTCTCCTACCACACCAACTCTTGGCTTTTTCACATCAAGCAATTCCAACTCATCAAACTCTCGGATGATTCCTCGAATATTTTCTGCGTATGTACGGAATTTACCAGTGGCAACATCCTTCTTCACTTTTTCATTCCATTTTTCGTAAAGTGCATTGGCAGAACCCGTCACCTTTTCATAGGGACGTGTGCGATATAAAACTCGCATAAACACGTCGCCATAAACCAATGCCTGTATTGCCTTGTTCATCATGCCTATGCCAATTTGAAATCCCGGATTTCTCTCCAATCCAACAGGGTTAATGGAAATAACGGGAATATTCGGCATACCCGCATTCTCCAAGGCCTTACGGATCAGGGCAATATAATTTGTTGCTCTGCACCCACCCCCTGTTTGAGAAATCAATAGCGCCGTTCTATTTAAGTCGTATTTTCCTGAGAACAATCCGTTCATCAACTGCCCTATGGTGATGAGTGCAGGATAGCAAGCATCATTGTTTACATATTTCAATCCCGTATCAATGGCACTTCTGTCCATGGCCTCCATAATCTCCAGATTATAGCCGCAAGCTCTCATTGCCGGCTGCAAAATGTTGAAGTGTATTGGCGACATCTGAGGACAAAGTATGGTGTACTTTTCTCTCATTTCCTTCGTAAACAAAACTCTGTGCAGGCTGGCATCTCCTTCTTTTAGGCTAACGCCTTTTTCTCTTCTGTCCTCCAATGCAGCAATTAAAGAACGAATACGGATACGGGCTGCACCAAGGT
>JAEZPX010000094.1 GCA_023413275.1 Bacillota bacterium
ATATAGAACTATCATCGAAAAAGTCAAAGACGAGAAAGTAAATGGGTGGAAATCAATGCGATATTTACCAATAAATAAAGTGAAAGAAGATTCAATATTGGCCATCCCTGTATATAACGACAGTGGAAGCATTCTTTTAAACGCAAATACCATACTAAAGCAATCTTATCTAAAGAAGCTTGAATTGCTTGGGTATGTGGGATTATATATTTATGATGACATTTCCAACGGAATAGTTGTAAAAGAATTATTGTCTGAGCAAACCAAAAGAGATACTGTTGCCGCATTGAAATCATTAAATCTGGATTCTTGCCGCTTGATGGCTCACTCTATTGTGGATGAATTATTGGAAAAATCAGATGTCTCATATGATATGGTAAATATTGCGGCCTTTGATAATTATACCTACATCCATTGTATTAATGTATCAGTTTTATCTGTTATCGTAGGTATAGGCATGGGATTAAATTATTCCCAATTAAAATACCTTTCGGAATCGGCACTGCTTCACGATATTGGAAAGGTATCTATTAGTTTGGACATTCTGAATAAAAAGGGCAAGCTCACAGAGGAAGAAATGAATATCATGCGTTGTCATTCTGAAGAGGGTTATAATATGCTAAAGGATAATTGTATGATTTCTGGTTTGGTAAAAAATGCTGTGTTATCTCATCATGAAAATGAAGATGGAAGCGGTTATCCTCGTCAATTGTCAGGAAAGAATATCCATATTTATGCAAAGATTATCCATGTTTGTGATGTATATGATGCGCTGGTATCCAATCGTGTGTATAGAAGGGCGATGAATCCCGCGGATGCCCTTGAATACTTGATGTCAAATTGTTATATCATGTTTGATATCGATTGTGTAAAGAAGATTTTAGAATATGTATCCCCCTATCCTACGGGTATTTCTGTTGAGCTATCCAATGGGCAAGAGGCAATCGTTGTGCAGCAAAATATTAAGCACTACCTAAGGCCTAAGGTGATGATTACTACAACAAAGGAAGAAATTGACTTGATGGAAGTTTTCAATTTAACGATACTAAAGATTTTAACATAAAAATAAGCTCCCTGCTCAGAATTAGCATCATGCTGAATTGAGGCAAAAGGGAGCTTTTTTTGGTGAATTGATTTTTTAGCCAATGAATATGCAGTCTAAAAACTATACCGAAAAGAAGCTTGAAATCTATTCTTGTTTCGCTTGCTCTCTGACTGCTTTGGCAAAGCAGTAGAAGGTATCACCCTCTCTTTTTTCTGCACTAGGTATCAAGTTAAAAAAACAACTGGGAATTTCCTTTAACTTAAGATTTTTAGCAATGCAGGGCGTACAACCTTTATCATGATTAGTTGGGTGTAAAGGACATGAAAGGTTCTGGCAGGTGCAGATTTTATTAAAAGTATCCATGATATCAACTCCTATTGTTTTCTCATTGTTATAGAATTAATGATACATATTTCTACCCAGACTGTCCAGAAAAAAGAGTACTGGATTGTAATGTTGTGAAAGCTTTCCTATGCGTTATAAACGAACTTGGATTTTTACTTAGCTTATGAATGGTTTCAATGTATTTATTTTGTGAAATATCTTTTTGGTTTGGTACTAAAAAAAGGGTCGTTTTGCCGAACCCTTTTTGTTTTATCTATATTCAATGATCTCAATGCCGTTCTTCTTAAAAATTTCATAGGCATGTTGAATTTGGGATGCTGTTGGTGTAGTGAAATCAATAAACTTCTCTTCTATTCCCAAGGAAATATATTTGGCTTTCCCCAACCCATGGTAAGGGAGAAGCTCAACATTTGCTTTCGGCAAATTTGCCTTTATGAATTGAGCAGTTTTTTCCATATTATCATCACTTAAGTTTACTTCAACAATTGTAGGAATTCTAATTGTCATTGGAACTCCAGTTTGATATACCTTTATCGCATTTTCTAGGATGATTTCATTGCCACAACCTGTGAATTCTTTATGCTTTTCTCTATCCAGATGCTTAAGGTCAAAGAAAATGTGGCTGAATTTAGGTAATAGATCTTCCACTGCTTCAAAATCAAAATGCCCGCAGGTCTCCACCCAACTATCAATTCCCAATTCCTCAAATCGATCTAATAAGACTCTCATAAATTTATGCTGTAAAAAGGGTTCTCCTCCTGAAAAAGTAACCCCCCCACCGGAATAGCGGAAAAATAGTGCATCTCTCTCTATCTTTTTCACTAGTGAATCTACACTTTTCTCAGTGCAAGCAATGTCCAGCGCTTTTTGCGCACAAACCGCAACACATTTTCCACATACTGTGCAAATGGAATTGGGACGCTCCATTTCACAGGGAATGAGATCCATAGGGCAGACATTGGCACATTTCATACACCCAATGCATTTATGCCGATAAAAAACCAATTTGCTTTTTGTTGTCCAAGATTCGGGGTTGGCACACCACTGGCACCGCAGATTGCACCCAGCAAGAAAAATGGTGGTTCTGACGCCATCGCCATCATGTATAGAATAATCCTGCATTTGAATGACAATACCGTTGTTTGAACATTCTCCCATAATAACCTCCTATTGTAGACCTGTGCAAAAAAACAGGCTACAGACAATAAATAAACAAGCTTAATGTACTGCGTTTTTTTCCAATGGACGCCATTAAACGACACCTTGATGCCTGCCCCATAAAGGGGCAGGCGAAATAGGGTATTCATTACATTGATTCGTGCGCCGTTCTTGCGATAATCGCTTCCTGCATTTCTGGAGAAAGGTTCACAAATTGGGTACTATAGCCTGCCACACGCACCAAGAGATCTTTATAATCCTGGGGATTTTTCTGCGCCTTACGTAACACCTCTGTGGAGAGAGTATTAAATTGTACATGGAAGGCACCAAGAGAGAAATATGCCCGAATGATATTGCCAAGGTCTCTTCTGCCCTTTGGTGTTTTTACCATTTCTTCACTTAAACGCAGATTTAGAAGTGTACCTCCCGTATGAACATCATGATTCATTTTTGCACTGGAACGCATTGCTGCGAGGGGACTGGTAACGTCACTTCCTGCATAAGGTGATACGCCCTCTGTGATTGGCTTTGTGGCTTCTCTGCCGCAAGGGGTGGCTCCAACAATTCTCCCCGTTGGAATATAGTTGGAGATTCCCATAAATGCTGAATTAAAATTGGAACCAAAGATGTCTTTATGGGCTCTGGTTTCCAGATAATAATAGTTTGCAATCTCTCTTGCGATATCGTCTACATAATCGTCGTCGTTACCGTATTTAGGTACACTTAATGCCTTTGCTCTTAATTCTTCATAGCCCACCCAGTTTGCATCCATGGCGTTATTGAGTTCTTCCATGGTGGTTATTTTATCCTCAAAAACTAGCTTTTTTATTACTGCAAGGGAGTTTGCCACGACTGCAAGGCCGATACCAGTTAGAACAGGCCCAACATTATAGTGAGCTCCGCCACAGGATAGATCCTTACCATTTTTGATGCAATCCTCAACACAGGTGGAAAGGAAAGGGCGGGGAACAAGCTGCGTGTGTAGTTTTTGTGCCACAACAGTTGCAACAACACTATGATAGATTAAGTTTTTCATCTGTTCCAAGGTTGCATTTTTTACTTCCTCAAAAGATGAATAATTTGCAATGGGCTTTGCGTCCAGACCCATTTTTTCTCCTGTGAGTCGGCTTTTTCCTTCGTTCAGGGCATATTCCATGGCAGCGGCAAAGTTAATATTTACGGCAGCGGTCCATTGCCCTGTTTTACGAAAATGTGGAACTACACAGCCACAATTGCTCCAATCTCTTGCATCCTCAGGTTCATATCCAGCTTGCAAAAGCATTTGCGCCCCTGCCTGATCATTATGGATAGCAGGGAAGCCTGTGCCCTTGCTGACAAGTTCAGTTACAGCATCCAGGAATTTCTGAGGGCAGTCAGAATGAATTCTAACGCTGAGTCCGGGCTGATGGGTTTTTACTTTGTCTGTGGCTTCCAGGCAGATATAAGAAAGCTCATTGGTAGCGTCAGAACCGTCTCTTTTGCGTCCACCAACAGTCAGGTTTTGGAATTGGTTATAACCTGCAAAATAACCTGTAGTATTAGCAGAAATCGTCCAAACCCATTCGGAGAATTTCAACCAAAGAGCCTGAACCAATTCCTCTCCGTCTTCCTTGGAAATGAAACCTGCTTTTACATCGGCGTCATAATA
>JAEZPX010000105.1 GCA_023413275.1 Bacillota bacterium
CTACTGTGCCATCACTCAATATTCCCATTTGATTTCTTAACCCATGACAGAATATAGGTTGCTCTGTAGGAGCTTCATCCATGCTGGGCCACGTAAATCGATCAGCCTTACCAAGGAAAAGTCGAGGCGCTAGGGTTGTGTTTCCACTTTCGCAAATTTTGCTCCGCGCCGCTTCTTGTGCCGTTTCATCCAATCCTAATAGCCTGCACAGATAATTAAATATAGCCACATTGTCAACTTCGTCTGAACCTAAATTCCACATTCTCAGCTCACAAAATATCCCTTTTTCCGTTGCGGCAGCAACAAACATTGCCACATCCCGTAAGTAATCCTCGTTGCAATATAGGCTTCCTTCCTCCATGCTGTGCAACGATACACTTACTTTTCGTAGTGCAGGTGCATTCAATAATATTTTCTGACATTTTGCCAACAGCGTACCATTCGTAGTAATGTTTACCTGCATGTCAAAATGATGAGCCACATCCAAAATTTCTTCCAATTGGGGATGGATCAATGGCTCACCGAGTATGTGTAAATAGATATGCTTCGTGTAAGGCTTAGCTTGCTGAAGGATATACCCGAATTCTTTAGCACTCATAAACCTGGGGACACGAACATTGCCAATACAGAAACTGCATGACAAATTACATACATTTGTAATTTCAATGTAAATGCGAGTAAATTTTTTCATAAGTTTATTCACTTTCGTTGATTATACAGTTAAATACTTTTTTACTTTCACAGAACAATAACATTCCAAACAACAAACTATAAATATTTTTAAGTATTATTCTATTATATCATGATAGTAAACAATTACCAGCCAATTGATCCTTTGGTTTTCACTAACACTTTTTCCTAGAATAAAAACACTATTATTATTTCATACTATAACGAGGTGATTTTATGGCTAAAACAGATGTAAAATATGACACACGGGAAGAGCTTCTAAAACCAAAAGGAAAAAATAAAGTCAAAGTTTTAGAAGAGGGGAAAGAAATATTACCTTTTCCAGAAATACCAAAAAAGTATAAATAATCAAGTACAAACAATCTTGGAATATTTACTCTCTAATTATCATCCAAGGAATATAAAATATTAAAACAACAACTATATTTAGCGACTAAGTTCTGAAAACGAGAACTTAGTCGTTGTACTTATTACCTATATTATAATAATAACTGCTAGTAACCCATAACATATAGAAAAATCTCAATACTTAATTCATATCTTATTTATTGACCTCAGATTTTTCGTTATTTAAGCCTCTTATTCCTTTGCTTTGATTGATTTATTGTGTTCTAACAATTCCAAATATTCGTGATATTTATGTGGTCGAATTGGTCTAGAGACCGGTTCCGTTTTAAAAACCAATACTAGACACTCTCCAATTCTAGGATAATGTTTGCAGAAATAATAGGATTCTAACTCATCATTCTTAATTCTTTGTTTTATTCTATTGTGGTATGGATACATAAGCTTTTCCTCAAATAATGGTCTATTTTATTTCCAAACATTCTAATATATCAATACAAATCTTTTCAAGAAACATAAGAAATATATTTCCATGAAATATAAGGATAAATTCATAATTCTTATTGACAAATCGTTTTATTTATCGTACAATAAAAATGTTTCGTATATATGATTATTCGCTCTTAAATTCTAGCCGATAATTATTATCTGACTACAATTTAAGAGTTTTTTTATTATATGCCCGAGATAATTTTTTTTAGGAGGTACTGATTATGAATAACGGTACAGTAAAATGGTTTAACGCAGAAAAAGGTTTTGGATTTATTACACCTGACAACGGTGGCGATGATGTATTTGTACATTTCTCTTCCATCCAGTCCAACGGTTTCAAATCCTTGAACGAAGGTCAAAAAGTAACTTTTGACACAGAAGCTGATCCTAAGGATAAACGCAAAACACGTGCTATCAACGTTTGTGCTAACTAATTAAGC
Organism: Bacillota bacterium; assembly: GCA_023413275.1. GTDB lineage: Bacteria > Bacillota > Clostridia > Lachnospirales > Anaerotignaceae > Chakrabartyella. The sequence goes on from JAEZPX010000105.1 coordinate 1,968, forward strand.
TTCCTAAGCCACCCATTTGGGTGGCTTTTTTTCTGCTCTCAAAGAAAATTGCCGTTCTAAAAACCTTTCCAGTGCCAATCTTTCGTGAAACTTGAAAAACCTTTTGAGACGTATTGGCTCATTAAAGTTCCAATTGCCTGCCCTCCATTAATTGGGCAAATCTTTCCTTTATTCCTTGATGCATCTCCAAACTTAAGGTAGGATCCAACTCTAACAATTTTCCCGCTGCTTTTTGCGCTTCAATTAAAATGGGCATATCTTGATACATATTTGCAATTTTTAATTCCGGTAACCCATGCTGCCTTGTTCCAAAAAACTCGCCGGGGCCACGCAACTTTAAATCCATTTCAGAAATAACAAAACCATCTTGAGAATCTACCAGCGTCTTAAGTCGTTGTTTTGCAATTTTTGCTTTTGCGTCGCTTACTAAAATGCAATAAGATTTTTCACTGCCTCGACCGACACGTCCTCTTAACTGATGCAATTGCGCCAAACCAAATCTCTCAGCATTCTCTATTAACATTATCACTGCGTTAGGCACATTGATGCCAACCTCAATTACTGTGGTAGACACTAGTACATGAATTTCGCCTTTTGCAAAAGCCTCCATAATCTCTTGCTTTTCCTTAGGTTTCATTTTCCCATGTACCCATGAAACAACACAATGCTTCAATTTCTGTTGCAACTCTTCCGTAAAATTTAATACAGACTGTAGTTCCAGCTTTTCGTTTTCCTCAATCATGGGACAAATAACATAAGCCTGCCTGCCTTGAGCTACTTCCTTATCAATAAAGGTATATATCCTATCATGATAATTGCTCGTCACGGCCATGGTATTTATTGTTTGTCTTCCAGGAGGTAATTCATCAATAATTGAAACATCCAAATCTCCATATAAAATAAGTGCCAACGTTCTTGGAATGGGCGTGGCGGTCATAACTAAAACATGAGGAGCTTCTCCCTTTTGATTTAAAGCACTCCTCTGACGAACACCAAAGCGATGCTGCTCATCAGTAATGGCCAAGCCCAGGTTGTGATATTCCACTCCCTTTTGAATCACTGCATGGGTGCCAATAATCATCTTTCCCCCTCCTGAAGCTATTTTTTCTAACGCAATTCTTTTCTCTTTAGCTGTTTGTCCACCTGTCAAGAGTACCGTTGTAATTCCTAGCCCTTCAAAAATAGACGAAATAGATTGATAATGCTGCTGTGCCAATACCTCTGTAGGCGCCATTAAAACTGATTGGTACCCATTTTGTATCGTCCAGTAGGAAGCCGCCATAGCTACTGCTGTTTTTCCGCTACCAACATCCCCTTGTATCAGTCGATTCATCTGTTTCCCCGTTGACATATCCTCCTCAATTTCCTTTAATACCCGCTTTTGAGCATTGGTAAAATGAAATGGAAGATATTGCTGAAACGCCTCTAAAGAATTTTGTTTTTTTAATAGAATCCCTGTGTTTCCCTTCTCAAGAAAAGATTTTATTGAAAACAATGCTCCCTGTAATAAAAATAGTTCTTCAAAAACCAGTCTACGTCTGGCATCATAGAAACTCTGCTCTGTCTTAGGAAAATGAATTTCTTGAATTGAAAAATTGCGCTCTGCAAGCTGATATTCTTTGCGAATCCAAAGGGGAATGTACTCAGGCAGACCTCCGCACATCAAGCCTAATGCATCCTCCATGAGCCCCCGAAGCATTTTTTGAGAAATCCCCTCTCCACTGGGGTAAACAGGAACAATGCGTCCTCCTGCAAAATGCTCACCTATTCCTTCCCATTCAGAAACGGAAAACTCCTTACGACCATATTTTTTTTGTAATCTGCCCGTAAATAAATACCATTCTCCTGGCTTTAATGTGGTTTTCATATAGGGCTGATTATACCATAATACCCCCACTTCTGCCGTTTCATCCATAACCTTAAGTCTAGTAAGGGTAAATCTTCCATGTTTCATGGTTTCTCCGTTTCCTTTACAACGGGCGATAAAAGTATTCTCCTCATCTAACTCCAGTTCATTGATTTTCGCCAGACGGCTTCGGTCTTTGTAGTCCCTGGGATAATGGGTTATGAGATCTTCAATGGTATAAATCCCCAGTTTATTCAGCTTTTTCTCACGTTGCTCTCCGATTCCCTTTAAACAGGAAATGGAATCTGTCCACTCCATCTCATCCCCTCTTTCGTCCAATGAATCATCGATGTATTTAGAATCACGAAAAGCACTGTTCACTTTTAACTCCGGCTTTCACATGAAATTCGATACTTCAAGATCCTATTGTTATATTTATTAGGTATTCTTCATTAAAAAGAAGCCTCAGGAATTTTAACCCGAAGGTCAAATTATCTAATTCTTTTTCTCACGCTCTTATATTAAGGAAGAAATAATCTCTTGTTTGTTATGATAACCTATTTGACTCCTTGGAAATAGTATGACAGAAAAAAAGCTAAGAATTTTCATTCCATTTTTATAAAAATAAAACCGCAAAACCCAAATTTCAGGCTTTACGGTCTTTTTCATTTTATTCAACAGAAATGCCTAATTTGAATTATACGCTATTTTTGCCTGTTTTTAAAGGCTTTTCTCTGTATCCAGTTTAAATGCTTTACCTTTTTTATACCTTTAAAAAATATAATAGTACGTTTTTAGTACGCTCTACTTGGTTTCATTTGCATCTTTAATAACGGTCGTAGCGCATTTAATAGAAATCATGTTGGAGACCTCCGTTAATAATAAATATAACAGAAAGAAAAAATCCCCTCTTATTTGAGAGGAGAAGACTTTTCTTTGTAAATCGTTCACTGCAAATTATTTACGTTTATCGCAGGCAATATTAGCGGTTGGATGTTTGCCCCTGCTGTATAAGTACTAACCAACGCTCTAATGTAAGGGAATAATATGGCTACAGCATTTACGCGCAATAAATCTACTGGGTCATGTTTGCTGGTTTCGATTTTGAAATACCCAATCACTTTGATTTGCATGTAAAAAGGATAATTTTTTTCCTGAAACCCTTCAAACAAAGTGGTAGTT
>JAEZPX010000107.1 GCA_023413275.1 Bacillota bacterium
CTCACCACAGTATTATTTATACTGCGTTTAGATTTAGGTTTTTGCCCAAAAAAGCGTATTGACTGAAATATTTATTAAATCAGTTAAATACGCCTTTTTCAATCTAAATAGAGCCAAAAAGTTATAACCCGAATGATGAATTATCTCTAATTACAAAAGTTTCGAGAATTTAATTTATTCTTCTGACAGATATAACTCAAAAAAAAATTATCTCATTTTAAAATAATTAAAATTATGGTAAAATATTATTATTAAATTTTCAAATTCTTTAGGTGGGATGGCAGAGATGTTTAAAATTGCTATTTGTGATGATAATAAATTTTTATGTACTCAAATTGAAAAGCAGATTGATGAGTTTTTTTCAACAGAATTGATTCATTATGATATTGAAGTGTTTTTTTCTGGAGAAGAAATACTCGCAAATTTAAAAGAAAAGGAGAAATATGACTTAATCTTTCTTGATATTGAATTAGATCAAATAAACGGAATCCATGTTGGACGATATATTCGAGAAGAATTGTTTGATGACAATACACAAATTGCTTTTATTTCAGCTAAATCTTCTTACGCTTTGGATCTTTTTCAAGTTCGACCTATTCATTTTTTGATAAAACCAATAGCAAAAGACCAAATCTTTAAAATTATAGAAAAAACTTTGGATTTACAGGGTAGGCAAACAAAATTCTTCTGTTACAAAAGTGAGCGAACAGAAAAAAAAGTATCTTACAAAGATATTCTTTATTTTAGTAGTGAAGGAAAAAAGATATTTTTACATATGAAAAATGGAAAGGATTATTTTTATGGAAAATTGAGCGACTTAATCGTACCAGCAGAGGACTTCTTATGCATTCATAAATCTTTTATTGTAAATAGGCATAGTGTCATTCAATTTAAGTTTGATAGGGTTTTGTTGAGTAACTCAGAGGAATTGCCCATTAGCCGTATTTATCGAAAAGAAGTAAGAAAACATTTAAATTTACTACAAAGAGAGGTTTTATAAAATGGAAGGGATTTCCTACAACGAAGTGATTTATTTAATTTCCAATGCTTTTCGTATTTTTGCCATCAAACTATTTCTTGAATTTTTCTTCTACAAAAAAAATCTGAGATGGCAACCTTGGACCCAATCAGCTGTATTTTTTCTTTATTTTATAATCAATAGCGGGGTTTATTTATTTGCTCGAAATCCACTTCTAACAGTCATTACCAATGCGATTCTGTTTGTAGTGTTGACCCTCCCCTATAAATCATCCATTGGCCGCAGAATATTTGCAACCTGCTCCATTTTTATGATTGGAGTGATTTGTGAGGGAATTGTAGCAAGAACGGCAATTCTATTATATGGCTTGAGCCCTAAGATTGAAATAATTACATATGTAATGAGCAATTTTTTATTGTATTTTATTATTTTGATTTTAAGGAGATTCTTTATAGAGCGGGAAGAAATATTTCTACCTAAATTGCATTGGCTGTGTATTACTATCATTCCATGTATATCATCAATAGCGGATATCGCTCTTATATTAGGAGGATATGAACAGTGGGTAAACGTTACCGTAATTTCAAGCCTATTCATCATTAATATTGCTTTTTTCTATCTATACGCACAAGTAGTGGAGAAATATGAAGTAGAGATGCAAAATCAATCCTTATCACATCAAAATAAGGCGTACAATCAACAACTCCTGGTGATACGTACTGCAGAAGAAAACATGAAAAGACTGCAACATGATTTCAAAAATCATCTAATTGCAATAAAAGAACTATCTTCAAATTGTAATACAGAAAACTTTAAAGAGTATTTTCAGGCCTTAGAAGATAAAATTGAAATGAAATCTGAATCCGAATTTGTAATGACAGGAAATGAGTCTTTAGATGGTTTAATAAACTATAAGCTACAAACTCTTTATGATTTAGGCGTAAAAGTGGAGTTAAATATTAACATTCCGCAGAATATAAATATTCTTGCCTTTGATGAGATCGTTATATTAGGAAATCTACTTGATAATGCAATCAGAGCATTACAAGAACAGGAAAATGGATTTTTCCGAATGGATTTTGTTTATGATCGAGGAACAATTCTTTTACATATTAGAAACTCATTCATCGGGGAAATCAAAAAGAAAGGAAATACTTTTTTCAGCACGAAAAAAGAATCCCATGAGCCCCATGGTATTGGTTTGAGCAATGTAAAAAGAATTGTTGAAAAATACAGTGGTGTTTTAACCATTTTAGCCGAAGAAAACTATTTTGACGTTGAAATAGTTATGTATGTATAAAAACTTCTAAAAATGTCTGGCTTTCTACTATATTACACTATTATTATCTTCAAATTAGTGAGCCGCCACAAAAAAGTATTATTTTAAAGCTGGTACAGACCCAATCATAGAGCTGTGCCAGTTTTTTCAAAATTTTCATGGCATTTGAAAATTAAATAATCTCTGCCTACTGTTCATACTACTTCAAATCTACTTCAAATGAAACCCAAACAAACAACTATCCCCCGATGTGCCTGCTTTCAGATTTTAATTAGTACCGACTTTTCTTATGTTTTATTACATTCTAATTCTTCTATGTTTGTACAATGTGTTTTGTTTTATAAATTCCCATAAGTAAAATAACTGAAAGAAAGCATACTGATACTTCTATTACTGTGGCGATAATGTTAAACCTTAAAAAATATGTCAACGCAGCAATCCCTGTTAGAAGTAATAATACTTTATGAACCTTTTTCCGATAATTCACTTTCTCTTTCTCCAGCAACGGCTTATTCGCATCTGCCACCGGAGCATATCTCCAAATAACTCCAAAAGAAACAAAATAACTCAAGAACTCCCATATACTTTCTTGTTGCTGTAAAAATTGAATTACTAACAAAATAATTACTGTTGTAAAACTTGACATGATATAGCACCTAAGCTGTGTCTTAGCGTGATACCCTCCAGCGAAAATGCGCAGTGGAAGAAAGCAAATCAAGTAAATAACTATTTCAAGAAGCATGTTCAGGGCGACCCCAATGATCAGAGCTGTACAAATATTCAACAGTAAAATCGCACCCTGGTAAACGCCGAATAAATAAATATCCTTATCGTCTTCCTGCAGTCCTTTTGATAGCTGCATTTGTTTCCAAATTCCATCCATCAGTTTCTCAGTCATGTGCAATCACCCCGAACAGTACACTTTTAATTTTATTCTCTTCTCAACTTTTCACTCCCTTGAGGTAGTTTAGGTTGGTAATACTCAAACATACAGGTTACATTAACCGATATTGTTGTAATCACCATTGCCAAAGAGGCAATCACCTTCCATAGTTCCGTACATAATTTATTTGTTCCTTTTTTCATAAAAAAAACACCCCATTTCTTTAAGAATAGTTGGAATAATTTGTACAAGTAAAGAATAACACTTTTTCAGCCCAAAATTACAACATGCCAAAATTTGCATTGTTTTTTACAAAATTGACAACTGAAAAAAGATATAATTTCAGTTTGATATTTTTTTTAGTAACTTTAAGCCATATTTTTTAAGATTTCAATACAAAAAAATAAAAACCTATTATTCATTTATCTAATAGGTTCACCTATTTTATCTTTTTAGTTACCTTTTTCTTTATCAAATAAACCAGCTTACTAATTCTACTAAGGAAAAAATAAAAGAAAGTCAGCACCAAAATAGCGCTGACTTAATTAATTCTTACCTTATTATAATAAAATACTTTTAATTCGTTTTTCAATTCTCTTTACTATGAAATCTTTTCGGTTCATAATCTTTTTCAATTGTGGTACAGAGGCAAATATGATCTTTCTCTGTTTCAACAACACAGCCAGTTATACTAACCCACTGATAACTTCCATTTTTACAAATTTGTCTATAAGTTTTCCTACTTCTCCCACAGCCACCGGCTCTTAATATCTGTTCAATACTTTCTTTCGCCAGTACTTTGTCATCAGGATGAATTGACAGAAAAAAATCATCACCAAAAAGCTCTTGAAATTCAGTTTGACTATAACCAAACATTTCAGCTATTTTCACATTCGAAAACAGAATTTTCATTTTTTCAGAAGCTTCAAGCACCAAAAGCCCTTCATCTACGTGATCGGTCAATGCTCTCAAACAATGTACCAATGTTTCATTTTCTACGGTTTGCTCTCTATATTTGGTGATATTTTCCATGGTCACGTAAAAAAAATGCTTGCTCTCACTATTCTTAAGGAGCCGAGCCCGAAGCTTAAACCAATTATTTTTCATATCCTGCAGTTTAGATTTTCTCATTACCTCACAACATGTCTCTCTGCCCGTATGAATCGCCTCTCGTAACATAGAAATGATAAGAGCTCTATTTTCGCCTTCGTAATAAGAAAAAATACTTTGTCCATCCTCAGCATATTCCGTTCTGGTTATCTC
>JAEZPX010000135.1 GCA_023413275.1 Bacillota bacterium
GGCCAACAGTGCCTCATCTTTTTCATCATATTCCACAACTGCCGCTCCACCAACAAAACAGTTAAACAATAAGGTTGATTGCGACGTAAAGCTTAACAAATCAATGGAACCTTGAAAGCTCTCTACATAACTTTTATCCAAAGCTAAAACAGTTTGGGAACCATCTAAAAGCTTTTCAAAATCAACAACCGTCATTGGCCTTGAGAATAAGTAGCCCTGCATCAGCAAGCAACCAATGCTCCTTAAAAATTCCGCTTGTTCCTTCGTCTCTACACCCTCTGCTAGCACAGGAAGCCTTAATGCGGTAGCCATACGCACAACTGCATTTAAAATATTTCCACTTCTTTCATCCTTATAATCTCCCCCTAAAAATCTCATATCCAGCTTTAGAATATCTACGGGGACATTTTGAAGCATATTTAAGGAGGAATAGCCACTACCAAAATCGTCCATATGTACTTCTATACCATGGGTTCTTAAAAGATTTACTGTATTAACCAACTGCTCGGCATTTTGGGTATAGGCACTTTCCGTTATTTCTAAATGAAGCATCTTGGGATTTAAATCGTATTCTTGAAGCAAGGAGAGAATGTTGCCCACTAAGTGGGGATTATAAATATCTCTGCGAGAGACATTTACAGAAATAGGAACCAAGTTTAGCCCTTTTCTCTGCCACTCTTTTAATTGTATACAAACCTGCTCCCACATATACTCGTCTAGCCTGGAGATAAATCCATTGCGTTCAAACAATGGTATAAACTTACTTGGTAAGATCATTCCTTTTCTTGGATGCTCCCAACGAACCAAAGCTTCTGCACCAATCATTTTGCCTGTTTCATAATTATATTGTGGTTGAAAATATGTAATAAACTGCCCATCTCGCAGCGCAAACTCCATTTCGTTTACAATTTCTTGTTGTTCTAGTAGTGCTTCTCTCATAGAATCATCAAACCAAGCATACCGCTTTCCATAACTATCTTTGATTGAGCGTAACGCAAGTAAAGCCCTGTCGCACATTAACGCAACATCCAGAGAAGGATCGTTAATCAGATAAAGTCCAACACGAGGAGTATACTCAAATTCCATTGTTTTTAAATGAGTCATATAGTCATCAATAATTTGTGTGATTTCCTCAGGATCAAACCCTTCTGCCTCTTGGCAGCATACAAAATGATCTGCATCATATCTGGCATACGTCTTAACAGAATTATTCTTTTCTTTATACTCCCGAAAAAAATCTCCTATTTTCTGCAAGTAAATGTCTCCAACCTCAGTACCAAACCAATCATTAAACACCTTAAAATTATCAATATCCCAGCGGATTAAAACAAACTTTTTGTCAGGATTTTTCCGGAGCATTTTTGCTGTGTATCTATGAAATGCATTTTTATTAAATAGTCCTGATTTTTCATCTGTATCCATAAGCTTAAGTTCAAGTCGATAAGCTCGGTTCTGTTCTGCGAGTTTTTCCGAATCCTTACGGGCCATAATATTTTTAATACGGTGGAGGATAATGAGAGGGCTGAACGGTTTGGCCATGACATCAGTGGCGCCGCAGGATAATGCCCGAATTTGGATGTCCTCTTCGTTATTGGCTGTAATCACAACCGTAGGAATGGTACGCAATAACTCATCCTTCTGCATTTCTTCCAAAACGCTAAATCCATCCATCAGCGGCATCACAATATCCAATATTAATACTGCAACATCCTTTAGCTGTCGCAGCTTCTCTAGTGCTTCGACCCCGTTTACAGCCTCCTCCACATAATACTCTTCGCCAAATATTTTTTTCAGCAATAAGCGATTTGGCTCAGCATCGTCAGCAATTAGAATTGTTTTTTTACCACTATCTGCATCCATTGATTCATCATGCCTCCTTTGCGGCAGCAATGCCCTTGATTACAGCATAATATGCCACTTCCATTCCACAAAAAAGCTCGTAAACCTTATCCTTTTCTGGGATCTCACATTTACGCAAATACTCACTCAATACTGCTGTTGTGAGATATAAAGTCGTCATGTCTGTATTACCCGCAACCCCTTTTAACGTATGAACAAATTCATATAAGTTTTTATAATTTTCAGTTTCCAATGCTGTTTTTCCCTTCTCAAATGTATCGTCACTCAAAAAGGTAATTAATATGCTTTCATAAAGTTGTTTGTCTCCAAGAAAACGAGCAACACCTTTATGATAATCAATGCCAGAGCTTTTCAGAATCTCGCTGTCCATCTTACATCCCCACCCTTATCCCTTACCGAGAAAGAAAAAAATTCTATTCTCACTAAAGCCATCTTTTATACACCAAAAGTGTTCCCAAACCTAATCATCTCATGCTAGCACAGTTTTTCTCATATATAAGTTTCAAAATGTATACGAATTGAATGTGCAACTATTAAGGACTAAGATCTTTTAAGCTGTTGTTACCACACTTATTTTTCTTTCAATAGAGTAATTAATTCTTATTGAATTCTAAAGGGCATAAAGTCCTTTATAGGTATTGTTAGGAAAATTCATTCCAATTTATAAAATTTACATTTTCCCCATGACTCATAAGTCATAAAGGAAATATAAAACACCAATCTGAAACATAATATTTTTAATTTCTTAATTATATCAAATTTTCCAATTTTTTTCTACATTTATCTCTCTCCAAGAAACAAAAAAGTGGTCTTAAAAATTAAATTGTTTGGTAAGCATCCTATTTAAATGTGGGTTTATATATTCCTCTCTCTGATTGATTTTGAATCTTTATGCATTCACCAATTTGTCCCCTCCTTCATATTTTATAGAAAAGAGAACAACCACCCATTTTTCTCGAAACAGAAAGGAGGATAAAAAATGATCGGACAAACTTTTAATAGATGTTGTAGAGGCTGCTGCCGTAGAGGCTGTCGGTGCTGCAGATGCAATCGCTGCTGTTGTAGATGTAACAGATGCTAAAACTATGCGCAAACTGAAAGGAGGAAATATCATGTGTGACCAACGAAGATCATGTAACAGAAGGTGCAGAAATTCTTGTTATGGCTGCCACTGTTCCTGTAAATATTGGTGGTGGCAGCAATACTGGCGCAGACAAAGCTGCAGACCACGGAGACAAAACGTTTGTGCATCAGAAAATGATTATTGGGAATGGGAAGAGGATTAAATAATATTTGGTATATGACCATAGCAGTAAAGTTTTAGTAAGGGTGTTATCCACTGTATATGAGAAAATGGAGTTTTCTGTATTCAGAATCTTCATTGTTTTTTCTAGAAAAGCCCGATTGCAACTGGATGATTTCCTTGCAATACGGGCTTTGCATTTTAAGGCAATACTTTTTGTCCAGTAATGCCGTTTATTCCTTTTCAATCCTTAAAAATGTATTTGCCTTTCTGCATAATCTTTCAATTGGAAAAGCACCTTTTGTCCTGTAATTGATATAATGGGAATATAAGTCAACAAGGAGGTCGTTTCCATGCGCCCTATCGTTTCTTTAGAAGATGTCAGCCTTCGTTATCATAGTGTGAATGGTGAAACATTGGCTGTTTCTAATTTAAATCTCTCCGTTCAAGCTGGTGAATTTCTCAGTATTGTAGGCCCCAGTGGATGCGGTAAATCCTCCCTGCTTTCTATGCTGGCAGGACTAATCACACCTTCCCATGGTAAAATTTCTGTAGACGGAGAAATTGGATATATGCTGCAAAAGGATTATCTTTTGGAATGGCGTACCATACGCAATAATGCCCTGCTGGGCTTGGAGATACAAAATAAGCTTACACCCGATAATATAGCTTTTGTTGAAGCATTGCTTGATCAATACGGTCTTTCTGATTTTAAAGAGCATTATCCCTATCAGCTTTCCGGAGGAATGCGACAACGAGTTGCTCTCATTCGTACATTGGCCATACGACCTGATATACTGTTGCTGGATGAACCATTTTCTGCCTTAGATTATCAAACACGCCTTTCCGTTTCCGACGAGATCGGGTCTATCATACGCAAAGAAGGAAAAACTGCTATTTTAGTCAGCCATGATATCTCAGAAGCAATCAGCCTAGCAGATAGAGTTGTAGTTCTTTCTTCTCGCCCTGCCCAGGTAAAAAGGATTTATGATATTCATCTGTCCATTGATGAATATAGTCCCATAAAGGCCAGAGAGGCACCCGAATTCCGGGAATATTTTAATGCAATTTGGAAGGAGTTAGATGTTCATGTGGCATAGACAAAAGGATACAAAATTCATGTCAAAAGAACAGGCGGCCTTTTTAAACCGATTACAGCGAAGGAAAAATGCTGTACATGGCATTCAATGGATTCTTCTAATTGGTTTTTTTCTCCTTTGGGAAATTGCTGCTTGTGTTGGCTGGATCGATCCGTTCATTTTTAGTCAGCCAAGCAGAATGCTCTCGGCTGGAATACAAATGGGAAAGGATGGCACATTATGGACTCATATTGGAACAACCCTTTGGGAAACTGTAGCTGGTTTTGTTCTGGGAACGATTCTCGGCACTTTAACTGCAATATTATTATGGTGGAATCGTTTTATTTCAGATATTGCAGAACCATATTTGGTAGTATTAAACTCCTTACCCAAAACCGCCCTTGCTCCAATTATTATCGTTTGGTTAGGGAATAACCAAACTTCCATTATAGCGGTCGCTTTATTGACTTCAGTTATTGTTACAGTAATGAGTGTCCTGAATGGTTTTTTACAAGTAGATACTGAAAAAATAAAGCTGATTCAAATTTTCGGCGGCACAAAAGCACAGGTGCTAAAAAAAGTTGTCTTTCCAGCAAATATTCCTTGCATTCTAAACGCACTGAAAATCAATGTGGGCTTATCTTTTGTAGGTGTCATCGTAGGTGAGTTTTTGGTTGCACAATCTGGATTGGGATTCTTGATTGTGTATGGA
>JAEZPX010000157.1 GCA_023413275.1 Bacillota bacterium
GTTTCCTTTATTTGGGTAAAGGGACATGCTGATAATCCCGAAAATGAGCGATGTGACCAATTAGCAAGGGCTGCAATACAGAAAAATACGTTAGAAAATGACGAAAATTATGAAACAATGTAAATGAGAACAGTGACTTAGTAGGAAATTTGCGTTGACACTTTATGAAATATATGGTAGTATTGTCTTGTAAAAGTTTTTTATCTATCTATGTAGGAGGATTTATTCAATGAAAAAGGGTACAGTTAAATGGTTCAACGCAGAAAAAGGTTTCGGTTTTATTTCCGTTCCCGGTGAAGACGACGTGTTTGTACACTTCTCTGCTATTCAGTCCGAAGGTTACAAGACACTTGAAGAAGGTCAGGAAGTTGAATTTGAAGTTGTTCAGGGTGCAAAAGGCCCTCAGGCTGCTAACGTAAAACGTGCTTAATCGATTTGATTCTGTATTGAAGATGCTTAGGCATTGATAATATAAATTATTTTTTGGTTATGCAAGAAGCAACGATTTATACCGTTGGACAAAGTTAGGAAGCTAGACTTCCATGGAAGGCATAGGTTAATACCTGTGCCTTTTAATTATGCAAAAGTATATTTACACAGTAACAGCAGAAAAAAAGAAAGTGCTCAAAGACGGACAAATTTTTGTAGTATGCTTTTGAAATAACTTTTAACTTGATTTTTGATAAGATTTTCTCTGAAACAAATAATGAAAAACTTGTATTTAAATATGAAAAAGGTTTAAATGTTTATTGATAGGCTGAGAATATTTGTAGATTGGATAATATAATTGATACAAATGTAAAAGCTTTTCAAACCAATAAACTGTAGATAAAAAAGATTCAGATAGGTAAATCATTGCTAATGAAAAAACAATGGCGATAACCAAAAAACAATTGGGTTATCGCCATTAAACTTCAGAATTATAAACTAATACAATTTGTTTTGTTCCTTTAAGAAACAGCAACCTTTCTCACACGGTTTCCTTTGTATTTGCGCTCTGCAACCTCACAAACAGCACAAACCTTATCAACAAAGGTAATAACGTAGGATTCAATATATCTGGGAGGAACCAGAGTGCATGGCCACATATGCTTAGAAATGGCGTCCTTTTCAACCTTATTCAGCTCTGTAATTTTTCTTGCATTATCCAGAGCGACTCTGGGATGCCAAGATGCATGGTGGGTGCGAAGCCCCTTCTTTGTTCTCCAATCATAGAAGAACAAGTCATGAAGAAGTCCGGCTCTGGCTGCGGAACGGTAGTCCCAGCCCATGCGGTAGCAAACCAAAAAGCTGTAATAGGATACATTAATGCTATGCTGTAATCTGCTTGTATTGCAATGCTGTACGAAGGAATCCATTTTTCTGACCATTTCATGGTCAAGAAGGTCCTGCACGCATTCATTATACTCTGCTAATAATTCATCCTCACTTAAGTTGCCAAAATCTTTTTTGGAACCAATTGCCTTGTGCATTGGCATCACGTCCTTTTTGAGATTTACATAAGTATACCACAATGACGAAGAAAAAAGGCGGGGGAAATCAGGAAAAAGAACTTTTTTTCCCAATCACGACTGTGATTTTTCTCAGCTAAATTAAATGACCCCGACTTCAAGTTCCTTTGCTTCGATTTTTCTATTATAGCATATGAATAAATAACGCACAAGGAACAAAACAAGCAAAATTCAAGTAAATCATTCCCTATTGTTTGTGACCATTGATCACCATGTCTCCGACAAATTAATTCAAAAATCAACAATAAGTATGGTAGGAGTGCAAGCTATTCTTCTTAGTATTATATGAAATTCAGTATAGTTTTAGCTTAAAAAATGACGTCTTTTTTGTATTCAAAATCGTCAGTTATTTAACATGCTAATTAACATAAAACATGAGGAATGATTAAATAATAATATAAAAAATATGCTTCTAACAGTGGTACAAAGTCATATAGAGGGGTCATGACTTAGAATGTATGTATTGGGGTAAATATATTCAAGGATTAGTGATTTTTTTGAAGTTTAGAAATCTCAAGCAAAATTCATATGAGCCTTCTTAAAGGAAATAGATGTAGATGTTTTCACAAAATTTTATAAAAATATTCTTTAAATGAATTGACAGTTTATAATTAGAACATATATGAACAAGTAATCCAGCTATTTCAATCAAAGTAAATATTACACAATCCTCCGCAAACATCTTAAATTCTATTTTAAAGAGATTCAGACAAATTGCACAAGAAAGGTAGGAATCATTTGGTATTTTTAGTGTGACTAAAATCTCTGGTTATAAGAAGATTATATCTATGGTGGTAACTGTTAGATTTTCCGCATTTGTTAAAAAGTATGCTGCATACTCTAAGATAAAAAAACGAAATTATTGTGTTCTACTAGTTTTTTAAAATACATCTGTCATGAAGTAAGGTTTCTCAATAACTTTCAGTAAAAATGATTATTAAAATGATGAAAAATAAATTATTTTTGTATGATAAATCATTGTTAGCACTCTTTACAAGTGAGTGCTAACAATGTATAATATACCCATAAAAAAGATATACTTCAAGTAGTTAGAGATAGGAAGGTGGAATGGTTATGAACTTGCAAAAATTTACCCAAAAGTCTTTGGAAGCCATTCAAAATGCCCAGTCCGTTGCAGTGGAATATGGAAATCCACAAATTGACCAGCAGCATTTGTTGGCAAATCTTCTAACCCAGGAAGAAGGTTTAATTCCTCAGTTATTACAGAAGATGGATGTTAATGTGAATGGCTTGCTTCAGGGTGTAGAAGCTGAAATAAAAAAACTTCCTCGTGTGTCAGGAGGACAGACCTATGTCAGCGGAGGATTAGAAAAAACTTTAGTCGCTGCAGAAAAGCTCGCCGAAAATATGAAAGATGAATATGTCTCTGTAGAACATATTTTTTTGGCAATGCTAAATGCACCCAATGAAGTGCTAAAGCCATTGTTCAAGCAACACAATGTGAGTAAAGAATCTTTTATGAAGACTTTGGTTTCTGTGCGGGGAAATACCCGTGTGACCAGTGATTCTCCGGAGGCTACCTATGATGCCCTGAAAAAATATGGTTCTGATTTGGTTGAAAGGGCAAGAAGCAAAAAACTTGATCCCGTTATTGGTCGAGATGATGAAATTAGAAACGTAATACGAATCTTATCACGTAAAACAAAAAACAACCCAGTTTTAATTGGTGAACCCGGCGTTGGCAAAACGGCAATTGCTGAAGGCTTAGCTCAGCGTATTGTCAAAGAAGATGTACCCAACAGTCTAAAGGATAAGACTATTTTTTCATTAGATATGGGAGCGCTGATCGCAGGGGCAAAGTTCCGTGGTGAATTTGAAGAACGATTGAAAGCGGTTTTAAATGAAGTTCGTAAAAGCGAAGGTAAAATAATTCTCTTTATTGATGAGTTGCATACCATTGTTGGAGCAGGTAAGACAGACGGCGCCATGGATGCAGGCAACTTGTTAAAACCAATGCTGGCCAGAGGTGAACTGCATTGTATTGGTGCAACCACCCTAAATGAATATAGACAGTATATTGAAAAGGACGCCGCATTGGAAAGAAGATTCCAGCCGGTTTTGGTGAATGAGCCAACGGTGGAAGACACGATTTCCATTTTGCGTGGGCTGAAAGAGCGCTATGAGGTTTATCATGGTGTTAAAATTCAGGATCAGGCAATTATTGCAGCAGCAACATTGTCAAACAGATATATCAGCGACCGTTTTCTTCCCGATAAGGCAATTGATTTGGTGGATGAAGCATGTGCTATGATTCGTACGGAAATGGATTCCATGCCAACAGAGCTGGATATTATTCAACGAAAAATTATACAGCACGAAATAGAGGAGGCAGCCCTCAAAAAAGAAAACGATAAGCTTTCTAAGGAACGATTGGTTGAGACCCAGAAAGAACTGGCAGAAATGCGGGATAAGTTTGCAGCTTTAAAAGCAAAATGGGAGAATGAAAAAGACTCAATCGGTGTTGTGCAAAAGCTTAGAGAGGAAATAGAAGAAGTTAATGCAGAAATTGAGGCTGCGGAGAGAAAATATGATTTGAACCGTGCTGCAGAGTTAAAATATGGAAGACTCCCCCAATTACAAAAGGAGCTTGAGGAAAAAGAGCACCTTGCTGAGGAAAACAGCGGAAAGAATACACTCCTTCGGGATAAAGTAACGGAGGAAGAAATTGCACGTATTATTGAGCGTTGGACTGGGATTCCCGGGGCTAGACTTATGGAAGGCGAAAGAGAAAAGCTTCTTCATTTAGAAGAGATTTTGCACGAAAGAGTGGTGGGTCAAGAAGAGGCAGTAACCAAAGTTTCAGAAGCAATTTTAAGAAGTCGTGCCGGAATTCAAAGTCCAAACAGACCCATCGGTTCATTCCTATTCCTTGGACCAACAGGTGTGGGGAAAACAGAACTGGCAAAAACATTAGCAGAATGCTTATTTGATGATGAAAAGAATCTCATTCGCATTGATATGTCTGAATATATGGAAAAATTCAGCGTATCCCGTTTGATTGGTGCCCCTCCTGGCTATGTAGGTTATGAAGAGGGCGGTCAACTGACGGAGGCTGTCCGCAGAAAGCCTTATTCAGTGATTCATTTTGATGAGATTGAGAAGGCACATCCTGATGTATTCAATATTTTACTTCAGGTTTTGGATGATGGTCGAATTACAGATTCCCAAGGCAGGACAGTGGATTTTAAAAATACAGTTATCATTCTTACTTCCAACTTAGGTTCTTCTTATTTATTAGATGGAATGGAGGATACTGGAGAAATTAAAGAGGATGCTCGTTTGGCGGTGGAAGAATTGTTACGTCGTTCTTTCAGACCTGAATTTCTAAACCGTTTAGATGAAATTGTATTCTATAAACCATTAACAAAACAGAACATCACTCATATTATTGAATTGATTATAGCTGACTTGAATAAACGACTGGCTGATAAGCAGCTCCAATGTAAATTAACGACAAGAGCAAAAGAATTCATTGTGGATGAAGGGTATGACCCTGCATTTGGTGCAAGGCCCCTTAAGAGAATGGTTCAAAGAAATATAGAAACACTGTTGGCAAAAAAAATAATTGCTGACGAAGTTGCTCCAGACACCACTTTGACGGTTGATGTGGAAAATGGTGAATACAAAATAGTTTAAGATACAATTATTTCATAAAAAAGTCTCTTTGCTTGGTAGGGTGTAAGACTCTACCTTTTGCAAGGAGCTTTTTCTTTTTACAATTTTGATGGGTATAAACTTCTTTCAGTATTTAGTAAAAATACAAATTTTTGCAAGATAGTTTCTGCCCAAGATTGTTTTTGCAATTTAGTTCTGCTATAATATTATAAATTAGCTAAAGAAAATGAAACTTTATGCATTGGCCAAAAAAACAATTCTTTTAGAGCGATATATTAGCAGGTATAAATGTAAATGTAGACTGCTAATATGTAGTTTAATAATAAAGTTGGGGAAGGAATATAAATGGATCATTTATCTAAATTCTTGAGAAGGTTAGGCCATTGGAGAGAGAGCTTGCTTGCCGAGAAGGTTGATTTATATAAGGATGAAATATGTAATAGAAATTATAACAATTTTCTAGGATTAACAGCCGTAGGTATTATTATAACTTGCGGAATTTTATTAGTGAGCTTACCTTTATCCGAATATTTTACATTTAATAATCAGATATTTGTATTGTTAGGTTTTTGTATTATTTTATATTTCATAGCCAAGTTTTATCTACATAAAAAAAAGAAGTACATCACCCTGATTTTCTATTGTGCATTATCACCGGTCATGTTTATGGGGATATTAATGGGTACGTATTTAGATAGGCAAGTTCCGTCAATCACAATTATGGTGTTTTTATGTGTATTAACTTTGTTTATGATTGATAAACCTTGGAGAATTATCTTTTATATAACCTGTTCGGCAATGATTTATGCTATTTTATGCTATTATGCAAAACCCAAAGGACTATTTGTTTCCGATATGATGCATTTGTTTGCTTTCTACTGTTTGGCGCTTGGGATTAATTTATTGACTTTAAATGAGCGAATTGAAAATGTGGAGAACTTTGTAAAATACAAAAGCAAGTCGGAAATCGACTTAATGACAGGGGTATATAACAGAGAAGTTGGTCTGCATAAAATAAAACAATTAATTTATAACCAGATTAAGGGTTCGTTTATTATCTTGGATATTGACGATTTTAAAAAAATTAACGACCATTTTGGACATATGTATGGCGATGCTGTAATCAAGGAAATCAGCCAATTAATCAAAGGGTATTTTTCGCAGGAAGATATTGTTTTGCGTATGGGTGGGGATGAGTTCATTGTTTACTCAATTAACCTAATAGAAATGGACGAATGCAGAAAAGATTTGGAAGATTTATTGGACTCATTACGTTCTTCTGCCATCGGGCAAGATAAAGGTATTTGCGTAAGTTTTAGTATTGGTTGTGCCATCAATGACAAAGAAGAGGTTGATTTTAATCGTCTCTATCGTGAAAGTGATCAGTGCCTTTATGTAGCGAAAAATTCAGGCAAAGGCTGTTGCGTAATAAAGAAGTAAGTACTTAAAAATGGCTCAGAGGAAAATTTATGACTAAAATGATATCCATGATACAAAAGCGATACTAAAATATAAAGTATCGCTTTTGTACTATAATCAGTGAAGATTAACGTCCTGTTTTTTGTGCTGCTTTTGCAAAGTGACGTAAGGATTTCATTGTTGTGATTTCAGTGCTACTGTGGGAAATGGTCTGCTGAATTTCATCAGGTAACCCCTTGTAAAAGTTCTGGGCTCTTGCATTGTTTAAAAGTAAGTCGGCTAAGTCTCTATATTCTTTTCCAAACATTTTAATAACCTCCTCTCAAAAGATGCTCGGCATAGCGCCGAAGGTCTAAGTCATAGTGGATGTTGTTTTCGTACTGACGAACGTTTAATTGACGATCTTCCGGCAGAGAATTAAAAAAATCCTTTGCTTTTGGATTGCGATTTAACAAATCGTCAAGGTTTGTGTATTCTTGAGCCATTTTTATCACCTCAACGTTATCTTGTGCAAAAAAAAGAGTTTCATTCTTAATTAAAAAGTATGTAAATACTTTTATGGCTGGTAATTTGTGTGATATAATAATTCAATTGTTTGATAAAATTATTTATTTTGGACATTAGTTGGTTAGCAGCAATAAAAAATAGAAGTTGAAAAAAGGAATTGGTTGGTGAAAGAGATGCTGAATGAATATAAAACCATTTTGACGGAAGCTGAAGCGGAAATAATAGAAAAAAAATCACGTTTTATTGCTACGGTGCGCCCTGTAAAATCTGAAGAGGATGCCAGGATTTTCATAGAAGAGATGAAAAAGAAATACTGGAATGCAACTCACAATGTTTTTGCATTTCAATTGGGGGATCGTAATGATATCCAGCGATTTAGTGATGATGGAGAGCCTCAGGGAACGGCAGGTATGCCTGTTTTAAATGTGCTTAAGGGTGAGGATATAAAAAATGTAGCAATTGTAGTTACCAGATATTTCGGAGGAACGCTTCTGGGCACAGGTGGATTGGTTCGTGCGTATGGCAAAGCTGCAAAAGAAGGATTGCTCGCCGCAGGCATAGCTGAACTAATTTTGTATGCAAAATATGAAATCACAGCGGAGTATACGGATTCTGGAAAGGTACAATACGAAATTCTGCAAGAGGGCCATATTCTTTATGACACCCAATATTCTGATAAGGTTGTTTTTATAGTATTTACCAAAGTCGAAGAGACAGAGGCTTTTGAGAAAAAAATGATAGATGTTTTTAAAGGAAATAGCCCTTTCGAAAAGCTAGGGGAGCAATATGGGGTGTGGCAAGATGGGGAACTATCCATACTGGAATGAAGCTTGCAATAAGGCTTAGAGCTGTGAATTCTCAAGAAAAATAACTTCTAGGAAAATATAGAAATTTTAGGCGCCTTTTGAATTGATTTATTTTTGAAAGATATGCCCAATTATGAAACCAGAGGCAATACTTTCCCTTTAAACATTAATATCATTAATATTAGGGATAGAGAGGTTTGTTATTTAGTTAGCTTATGCTTACTTATTCGCTGGAAGTGTGTAGTTAAAAGTATCAGTAAAGTAACATAGGAATTTTAGATATGATAAAAAAGGATAGGAGGACTAGGATGAGAGCAGGACATTTGATTTATAAAGTGGATAATTTGGACGAAAGTGTGAAAGAGTGGAGGAATAAGGGGTTCGCCGTTGAATATGGGAAAGCAAAAAATCCTTATAATGCAATAATTTATTTTAGCGATGGACCTTATATTGAATTGCTGGCGGCAACGGGGATGCCAAAGTGTTTTAAAGTGCTGCTAAACTATATAGGATACAAGGGTGTTGTGAAACGCTTTGACTCATGGGATTATGGTGCAGAGCGGTGGTGCGGTTTTTGCATTGAAAAAGAACCAGGCGACTTAAAGGTGGAAATAGATTCCTTAGGCAAATATAAAGAGAAAGGACTCTATATGAAAAATGCAAAAAGAAAGGACACTTATGGAAGAGAACTGAAATTCAAGTGCTTTTTTCCTGCAGATTTGAGTTTGCCATTTTTAATGAGCTATTTCAATATTGATCCCAAGCCTCTAAATTTTGTACATCCCAATGGATACGAAAGAATTGCAAAAATAACATTTGCTACTACGGAACAATCGTCGAAAATAATTCAGAAACTTCTGGACGATCCTATTGTTGAAATCGTGGTTACAGGAGAACCGGGTGTTGTAAAAGAAGTGACGTTTGCATAGCTTTCCCAAGGTGGGTCTCTGTAGTGCATATAAAATTGATCGATTTTCATTGACGGCAAAGGAATTCCGTGGGAGACTAAATATTGTGCGAGAGAATAGAAAACAAAAGAGCAATATTGTCCAAGAATGTAGCATGGGGTTATGATATAGTGT
>JAEZPX010000162.1 GCA_023413275.1 Bacillota bacterium
ACCAAAGAACGTTCTGTTTCAATGTAATCATTTTTTCCATATCCCTCATCACTTACAATCAGTGGAATATTTGCAGGGTAGCCTGCAATGGGATAATGCTTATAAACCTTAAGACCCAAGGCTTCCAGCTTCTTTTCATAAGCCATTGCCGCCGCTTGTCCATTAAACTGTGCCAAAACAACACTGCCAACATATAAGCCGTAACCACGGAAGGCATCAATTAGGCGCAATACATCCATATCATAGGTAATTCCCAGATCACCACGAATTTTATTCTTTTCAATATCTCCTGCGTTGATGACAATGACAATCTCCGCATCATCCTTCAACTGCAACAGCATATTTACCTTGCTGTCCGGCTTAAAACCGGGAAGTACGCGGGAAGCATGATAATCGTCGAACAGCTTTCCGCCAAACTCTAGGTACAGCTTTCCGCCAAACTGACCAATCCGTTCTTTAATTCTTTCAGACTGCATTTTTAAATATTTTTCATTGTCAAAACCTATCTGCACCATTGCATGATCCCCCGTATTTCTCGTCCATTTTTTTCACTACGGTATTCAATTATACTATTTTTTTCACTACAATACAAATATAAATTAGTATTCGGCAAAATATTTATACCCACAAAATTTTCCTCACTAAAAATTCATGGTTTACTCCATCTTTTGCAAAAAAGTTACACTCTGGCTTTATTATGTACAGTCACAGAAAAATCACACACCAAAATTTCAAGTCTTTTACTCTGTCACAGAAAGACAAAAAACCTCCACTTTTTTTGCCCCTTCTCGATATAAGGCACGACTGCATTCATTCAGTGTCGCTCCCGTTGTTAGAATATCATCAACCAAAAGAACGCATTTGTCTGAACAATGTTGCGCAATAAATACATTTTTTATATTTTTATGCCTCTCTTTGGCAGACAGCTTGCTTTGAGGAATGGTCTCCTTAGTTCTGGTGAGAATGTCTTTTTCGTAGGGAATGCCTGTATGAAGGCTGATGCTTTTACAAAGAATATCCGCTTGATTAAATCCCCGCTCCTTCTGTTTATGGGCATGTAAGGGAACCCCTGTTAGAAAATCAATTTCCTTAATCCAATCCCCATGGAAGGAAAGTAAAAAATCTGCCATCAAGCGACCAAATATCTTTCCATCCTCCCTAGACCCATCAAATTTAAAACGAGCTATTCCATCTCGCAATACATCATAATCAAAAGCGGAAATGCCTCGTTCAAATACAGGTTTGTTTTCCAAACAAGAATGGCAAATGTCACCCCATTCCAACGTTCTTCCGCAAAACCCACATCGATTGCCCATCAAATATGGAATGCTTTCAGCGCAAGGCTTACAGAGGCCATCCTTCCAACCTTCCATAGGCAGCAACTGACCGCATAAAACACAATAAGGAGGATACAGCACATTCAAAAACCCTTGTATGAAGTTTTTCACGGCTGTACCTCCAGTTCATTCATAAAATCGTATAAATTTCGTATGCGTTCTGCCAATGCTGTATAGCGACCAACTTCCCGATTGTTTGCAATCATACCGTTTACTGTTTCTCGAAGTCCCACAAGCACCACCAGTTCTTTTGCGCGTGTCACTGCAGTATAAAGCAAATTTCTGGTCATCAGCATAGGCGGGCCGCTGTAAACAGGCAAGATTACCACAGGGTATTCACTCCCCTGAGATTTATGAATGGTGATGGCATAGGCAAGCTCCAACTCCTCCAGCTGGGTAAAGTCATAATCAACCACCTTACCATCATCAAAGGAAACCCGAACCATTTCATTTTCCTCGTCAATCTTTACAATACGTCCGGCATCGCCATTGTAAACCCCCAGACCCTCATCCGTCCGTTTGCCTTGACAGCTGAAGCAACGCCATACAATGTTATAATTGTTTTTAATCTGCATCACCTTATCTCCCTCACGGAAGGTGGTTTGGCGAAATTCTTTCTCTTTTTTATCATGGGATGGTGGGTTCAGAGTTTGCTGTAAAACCTGATTTAGACTTTGTACCCCAAGCATTCCCTTACGCATAGGGGTTAGCACCTGCATATCGGCCAAACCATCATGTCCAGTATATTTGGGCAAACGGCTTTTCACCAATTCCTGCACTGTGGATAAAACCTCTTGCCCATAAGCACGGCGCATAAAAAAGAAATCCGTGCCACCTTCATTCAAAACAGGTTCTTCCCCTTGATTGATACGATGGGCATTCATAATAATTGCACTTTCCTGAGCTTGACGAAAGACATGCTGTAAGCGAACTACTCTTAAACGCTCACTACGAATCATATCCTTTAATACATTCCCTGCCCCAACAGAGGGGAGCTGATCCATATCTCCTACAAAAATGACTGATGTTCCGTTTTCTATGGCTCGTAGCAGTGCGTGCATCAAATGCAAATCCACCATCGAGGTTTCATCAATAATCAGCACATCCGCTTCAATAGGATCATCCTCATTTTTATCAAAGACCTGCCTGCGATTGTCATCGCTAACAAAGGTTGTGCCTAACAGCCTATGAATGGTTTTTGCCTCAACTCCCGTGGCATCGGTCATGCGTTTTGCGGCACGACCAGTGGGTGCAGCAAGAACCACTTCCTTCTCTTCTTTTTCCAATAAACGTAGTATGGTGTTTATGGTAGTGGTCTTTCCTGTACCGGGGCCGCCTGTAATAATCAAAACGCCACCACTCATAGCCTCCCGTACAGCTTGCCGTTGTTCCGGTGCCAACTCCACTCCCGTCTCTTTTTCCATTTTGCTAATTTGTCTCTCTAATAGCTCAGGATCTGTTTCTTCACAATCCATAGAAAGCTCAATAAAACGCTTTGCCACTGCCATCTCAGCATAATAGTAAAAGTTTAGATAAACAACATCAAGCCCTGCCATGTTTTCCTGCCAAATTTGACTTTCCACCTGTAACTCTCTGATGGCATTTTCCACGGCAAGAGGATGTAATTCTAACAGCTCAACAGCCTCTGCAATCAGCTTATCCTTAGGTAAATAACAATCTCCATTTGAAGCCGCCTGATTTAGAACATATTTTACTGCCGCCTTAATGCGATTAGGGTTATCCTCGGCAATTCCTGCATTGGCGGCCATTTTATCCGCCATTTTAAAGCCGATTCCAAAAATATCATCTGCCAAGCGATAGGGATTTGTTTTCACAATATCAAAGGTTCTGCCCTTATACCGTTTGTATATTCGCATGGTATAGGCTGGAGAAACCTCGAAGCCTTGTAAAAACATCATGACCTTGCGTAATTCATGCTGTTCTCGAAATATTTCTGAAATACGCTGTGCTTTTTCGTGGGTAATTCCTTTTATCTCCGTCAGTAAATCAGGTTTTTCCTCAATTACGTAAAAAGCGGCATCCCCAAAACGCTCCACAATTTTTCTTGATGTTTTTGGTCCCAGTCCCTTGATTAAGCCTGAGGACAAATATTTCTCCATACCATTTTGAGAGGTGGGCATGAATTTTTCATAAAACTGAACCTGTAATTGCTTTCCATAAACAGGATGATTGATCCAGTTTCCTCTGACAGAAAGGCTTTCACCCGAATGAATCAGCGGAACAACTC
>JAEZPX010000264.1 GCA_023413275.1 Bacillota bacterium
TTTGTACAAATAATGTCCTCCTGAAATAAACACTTGTATTTTAAAAAAAGTTATGTACAATGAATACAAGGTCTGAAGTTCTTAATTAAATACTTATTATTCCATATATAATAGTTCGTTTTATGAATATTATAGATGTAATTTTAGAAATCAGACTTAAATGCACTTATTCATACATTATATTATTTTAGGGAGGAAATAAATTTATGGAGGCAATTAACAGTTTTGTAGATGCAGTGAATGGTTTTGTCTGGGGGCCAGTTATGCTGGTTTTGCTATTTGGTACACACATTTTTTTGACAGTACGCACAAAATTTATACAGCGTTACACATTTAAAGCAATTAAGCTTTCTATCACGCCGGATACCGATGCGGAAGGGGATGTATCTGGTTTTGGTGCCTTAACTACGGCATTGGCAGCAACAATCGGTACTGGTAATATTGTAGGTGTTGCAACAGCAGTAGCGTTGGGTGGCCCTGGTGCGATTATGTGGTGCTGGCTAACAGGTTTGTTTGGGATTGCAACAAAATATGGAGAGGCATTGTTGGCAATTAAATACAGAGTCAAGGATAAAACCGGAGCTATGGTTGGTGGACCCATGTATGCCCTTGAAAGGGGACTTGGACAGAAATGGTTGGGTGTGATGTTTGCTATTTTTGCTGGTGTTGCCTGTTTCGGCATTGGAAATATGACACAAGCAAACTCTATTTCAACCATGGTGATGAACAACTTTCACATTCCTCAATGGATTACAGGTATTGTTTTGACTATTGCCACGGCTTTGGTTATATTGGGAGGGGTAAAGTCAATTGCAAAGTGTTGTGAAAAATTGGTTCCCTTGATGGCTGGGTTATACATAGTAGGTTGTGTAGTAATTTTAGTAATTAATGCACCTTATCTTGGTTCGGCATTTAAGCTAATTGTAAGCAGTGCTTTTACACCAACGGCTGCAGGCGGCGGATTTGTAGGTGCAACGGTGATGATGGCAATTCGTTTTGGTATTGCCCGTGGTTTATTTACAAATGAATCAGGGCTAGGCTCCGCACCCATCGCTGCTGCGGCAGCAATGACAAAAAATCCTGTTCGTCAGGCATTAATTGCAATGTCAGCAGTGTTTTGGGACACAATTATTGTTTGCGCCTTGACAGGTTTGGTATTGGTAAGTTCTATATTAAAATCACCAGAAGGAATGGCAAATTTGGACGGTGGTGCTTTAACTTCGGCGGCATTTAATCATATCCCTGTGGTTGGACCAATTGTATTAACGATTGGTTTGGTGACATTTGCATGGTCTACTATTTTAGGTTGGAGCTACTATGGTGAGAGAGCATGGGTTTACTTGGTGGGCACAAAATGCATTAAGCCTTTTCGTATTACTTGGGTTATTGTGTCATTTGTTGGCTGTATAATGTCCTTAAAGTTGGTTTGGAATATTGCAGATACTTTAAATGCTATGATGGCATTTCCAAACTTAATTGCTTTGTTAGGCTTGAGTGGCGTCATTGTATCAGAAACAAAGAAGTATTTGTGGAGTGAGAAGTTGGATGACTTGTCTAGAGACGAAATTCCATTATTAGATAGATAAAAGAGGGTCTAAAAAAGCGGTGCAGATGCACCGTTTTTTTTATGGCAATTTATAATTACTAGAGTATTGGAGAAAAGGTAGGGTGTATATAGTTTAAAAGAATCCTGAAAAAAAGAGGTGAAAATAACAATTCTTGTTGTGTTTGCATAGTTTTTTAATTGATAGAATACAAGCAAGAAAAAAGCCAAAGTATAAAAAAGCTGTTAAGAACTTGTTAAAAAAAAGACGCCGTTGTCATATTTTAGTAGAATATGAAGCTAAATGAAGGTAAATGATAATAATTGAGGAATAGACGTATGTGCAAATTGTCTTAAAAATAAGTTTTTTAATTACTAAAATTAAAGTTAATTACAATCTTTTTGCAAAAATATAGACTTTAACAACTGTTTTTAATATATTTTACACAAATATTTTTTAAATTATGTTATTAAAATAAGAGCGAATGCATAGTTTTATAATGGAAAAATTATAAAACGTGATTTGAAGTCACAAAAATAGCTTGAAATTTGCAGAAAAATCGGTAAAATAGGATACAAGCAAGAGGCTCTGGTCTGTCAACAAAGAGGCTGACAATGATAATCTATTAACAAAGTTAATGTGGGGTGAACAGTAACAAAAGTATTTAGAAAAAATAGAGACTCTGGCGAACGCACTCATTCTTAATCTATTTTAGGGGGGAATAACATGGAAGCAATAAATAATTTTGTATCCACCATCAATGGCTTCGTTTGGGGCCCTGTTATGCTGATTCTATTGTTCGGCACACACGTTTTTTTAACGATTAGAACAAAATTTGTACAGAGACACATTGGCTTAGCAATCAAACTTTCTGTAACACCTGATAATGAGGCTGAAGGTGATGTATCTGGTTTTGGCGCTTTGGCAACTGCATTGGCAGCAACAATTGGTACTGGTAATATTGTTGGTGTTGCAACAGCTGTAGCTTTAGGCGGTCCTGGTGCAATTTTGTGGTGCTGGTTGACTGGTCTTTTCGGTATTGCAACAAAATACGGCGAGGCTTTGTTGGCAATTAAATATAGAGTAAAAGACAAAACAGGCTCTATGGTGGGCGGACCTATGTATGCGTTAGAAAGAGGTCTGGGACAAAAATGGTTAGGCGTTTTATTTGCTATATTTGCAGGCGTTGCTTGCTTTGGTATTGGTAATATGACGCAGGCTAACTCAATTGCAACAATGGTTGAAGCAAACTTTCATATTCCCACATGGATTACAGGCATTGTTTTAACAATTGCAACAGCCTTAGTTATTTTGGGCGGCATTAATTCCATCGCAAAGACTTGCGAAAAGCTGGTTCCTTTTATGGCTGGTTTTTATATCTTAGGTTGTATTATCATTCTTATCATTAATGCACCTTACATAGGCGCTGCGTTTAAGACAATCGTAGTTAGCGCCTTTACACCAACAGCAGCTGGCGGCGGTTTTGTTGGTGCAACAGTAATGATGGCAATTCGTTTTGGTATTGCCCGTGGTTTGTTTACAAACGAATCCGGTTTGGGTTCTGCACCTATTGCTGACGCTGCTGCTATGACAAGAAACCCTGTACGTCAGGCTTTGATTTCTAGCTCTGGTGTTTTCTGGGATACAATCGTTGTTTGCGCATTAACAGGACTTGTTTTGGTAACTTCTATTTTGAAGAACCCAGATGCAATGGCTGGTTTGAACGGTGGTATGCTGACAACAGCAGCTTTTGATACAATCCCTACAGTTGGACCTATCGTACTTACAGTTGGTTTGATTACATTTGCGTGGTCTACCATTTTGGGCTGGAGCTACTATGGTGAAAGATCATGGGTTTATCTGGTTGGTACTAAGGCTATTAAACCTTTCCGTATTGCATGGGTAATCGTTGTATTTATAGGCTGTGTTACAGCACTTGATCTTGTTTGGAATATTGCGGATACATTGAATGCGATGATGGCATTCCCTAACTTGGTTGCTTTACTTGGACTAAGCGGCGTTATTGTTTCTGAGACAAAGAAATATCTTTGGGATGACAATATGGAAGGCTGGTCAACAGACGAAATTCCTACAGTTAACAAATAATTTTGTGTAATATAACCCCACGACAAAAGGACGGCATTTGATGCCGTCTTTTTGTTTGTAAAATTCTGATATAGCGCAAAAAAAACCACGATGTAAAATCGTGGTTTGAAGTGTGAGTGACATGATTCGAACACGCGGCCTTCTGATCCGTAGTCAGACGCTCTATCCAGCTGAGCTACACTCACATATCTTTTTGGAACATTACATATGATAATAGATTCGGACAATTTTGTCAAGAGATATTTTGTATATTTGTAAAAAAACTGGAATTGTTTATGAAATAATTCAGTCGAAGCTTACTCCGACTGAATTAATAAGATGACATCATTTATGTTTATTGATATAAGGCAAAATTTTTGCAAGCTGTTTTGTATAGGAAAATCTGTTTTCCACTAGTTTGCGCGGGAATTTAGTGATTTTTTTTGCTGCCCTTGCCCCAATAACCAAAGGAATTGCAGGAGGGGACACCTTTTCCGGCCTATTGCCGCTTTGCAGAATGTTTTCATAAAGGTTTTCCACGCAGGAGCAGAAGTTTTCAGCGGAAAGGTTTTTCATGGTTTCCATGCCTGCTTCTGAAAGATTGTTGTGCAAGACATTGTCGGTTAGTACCTGATAAAGTAAGTCAGGTAAAGTTTCTGCATCTTCAAATAATAGACCTGTTTTGTTATGGCTGATGATGTCTTGAATACAAGGGTCATTTTTCGCCACAACAGGGACACCAGCCGCCATTGCTTCGGCAAAGGTAAGACCTTGTGTTTCTGATACAGATGCACTGCAAAAAACGTTTCCTAGCTGATAGTATCTGCCGATTTCAGTCCAAGGTTTTCCTCCGGTAAAAATAAGATGGTCGTCAATACCTAAATTTTTCGCCAGAACCTCCAAATTCTCTTTTTCGGGACCTTCACCTACAATGACCATTTTTGCATTGGGTAGTTTTTCCAAAAGCTTAGGTATGGCGCTTAATACCACGTCAATGCTTTTTTCCTTTGCCACACGTCCAATAGAAAGAACAACGGGGGTATCTGCCTCTAATCCCAAAGAGTGGCGCAGGGCAAGGATATCTTCAGGGGAATAATTCTCTTTACGAAAATGAGCTGTGTCTATTCCTGTGGGGATAATTGAGATTGGTGTGGTTACCCCATAGCTGAGAAGAAGATCCTCAGTTTTTTTTGTTGGAGCAATCACATCTGTAGTTGTATTACAAAAAAATTTGCTATACTCTCTAGCCATCTCCTGAGTGATAATGTGACCCCCTGCAATGTAGTGCACATAGTCTTCATACATTGTATGATATGTGTGCACCAAAGGAATACCTTGCGTGGTTGAAATATATTTGCCTAGAAAGCCTAAAGAAAATTCAGTTTGGGTATGAATGATGTCCAAATTCATAGCATGAATTTTTTTAGAAAGATGGGGCGGGCATAGCAAGCCTGCTCGAAAATTCCTCAAAAACAAAAATGGCATGCTGGGAATTCTATATACATTTGGTTCATCTATTTCTGGTGTGCGTGGATCCCATGGGGTGAAAATGTAAACATTGTGCCCCTTTTTCTCCAGTCCATGAGCCAATGTGCGTATGGATGTGGCGACACCATTGAGTTGGGGATAATACGTATCTGAAAATATGCCTATATTCATAAAAATGCTCCTTAACTCCATAATAATAAATCATGTCCTTGTTGAAAGTTTAATACACTTCTAATTTTTTTACAACTAAGAAATATTTATGAAATTGTGAAGAATTTATTAACCTGCTCTGTTTATCGTTTTATGATATACTGTAGAGTGTATAGAATGGAGCGTAAAATATGAGTAAATTACTAAACGAAAATCAAAGAATTGCAGTGAATCATGGAGAGGGACCTATGTTGGTTCTGGCTGGGCCGGGCAGTGGGAAGACTACGGTGATACTATGCAGACTAAGGCGGTTTTTGTCGGAAAATAAAAACAAAGGAATCCTTGTTGTGACCTTCACAAAGGCGGCTGCAACGGAAATGAAGGAACGATTTGGAGAGCGGGGAAGTGAAAGAATTTTATTTTCTACATTCCACAGTCTCTTTTTTCGTATTTTGCGACGTACTTATGGATATACCTCAGAAAAGATTATTGGGGAAGAAGAAAAATTCAAGGTTTTGCAGGGGATTCTATCGGAAAAAAATTGGAGTTTAAATGACCCGGATGAGTTCATCTCCCAATTTATGATGCAAGCCTCTTTTATGGGCAACGAACTGCTTACGCCTATGGAGTTTATTCCAGAAGGAATGGAGCGGGATATGTTTCGTCAAATGCATCGAGCTTACGAGAGCTATAAGGAGCGGCATGGAAAGCTTGATTTCGATGATATGCTGATACAATGCTACGAACTGCTTATGGAAGATCAAAAAACGTTGGCTTTTTGGCAAGAGAAGTTCCCATATATTATGGTAGATGAATTTCAGGATATTAATAGGGTGCAATATGAATGTTTACGTTTATTGGCGGCACCAAGAAATAATCTGTTTGTGGTGGGGGATGATGACCAGAGCATTTATGGTTTTCGTGGCTCTCGCCCTGACTTTCTTCTGGAATTTGAAAGACAATATCCTGAGAGCCAGAATGTGGTTTTAGACATAAACTATCGCTCTACCGACCGCATTCTCTCTTTGGCAGGTAAAGTGATTGATGTAAATGAACGACGCTTTGGTAAGGAATTAAAGGGTGCAAATGGAAAAGGGGAAAAGGTTTCTTTTTTTCTGGCTGAGGATACTACTGCGGAAGCAGAAAAGGTTGCTGAGAAAATAAGCACATTATTGGAAGAAGATATTGCCTTGAATGAGATTGCTGTTATCTATCGAACCAATCTACAAGGAGGCGCCTTCGCTCGAGCGTTGTATCGTCGGGGGATTCCCTATGTGCTTCGGGATAGCGGCGGGAACATCTATGACCATTGGATTGCCAAGGATATACTTGCTTATCTGACCCTTGGCGAGAGCGAAGATGCAGATAGCGCATTACGACGCATTATAAATAAACCAAAACGTTACATAAGCAAAGAAATGCTGGGGGAAGCAGAGAAAATGCCATATACCTTACTCAGAAGTTTTTT
This sequence comes from Bacillota bacterium, assembly GCA_023413275.1. Lineage (GTDB taxonomy): Bacteria > Bacillota > Clostridia > Lachnospirales > Anaerotignaceae > Chakrabartyella. The sequence goes on from JAEZPX010000264.1 coordinate 6,736, forward strand.
TGTCTGTCCTTCTTTAAAAAAATGGCAGGAGGAGAGCCTTGAGAATTTACAGAGAGATTTGATACAAATAGGAAAAAGGAGCCCTTATGATGGTATAAACTATATTCGCCGTGTAATCGGTTATGATGAATATTTGGAGGAATATGCAGCTTTTCGTAAATCCAGCGGAAGGGCATTTATAGAAATTGCAGATGAAATAACGGAAATTGCGAAAAAAACAATGGATGTTCAAGAATTTCGCAGAAACCTAGAGGAAATGAGCCGTCAAATACAGGAACAAGTGCAAGAAAAAAACGTCATAAATAAAGGGGTCACCCTATCCACCATGCATGGTGCCAAGGGCTTAGAGTTCTATGCAGTTTTTTTACCTTCACTGACGGAGGGGATCGTGCCCCATGAGCGTGCCATGGAAGGCATGGAGGAAGAACGGCGTTTGTTTTATGTAGCATTGACTAGAACAAAGGAAAAGCTATGCTTATCTGCCACCAGAAATCGCTACGGCAAGGAAACAAAGCCATCCAGATTTTTGAAAGAGATGGGTTTGGATGTGGACGAGCTATATATAAAGAAACCTTAATAAATCGTAAGGAAATGTTAAAACATTACATCTTTTTGATTGTTATAATAGTATCTAGTTGAAATCGCATCGAGGAATTTTATTTTTTGTAAGGTTTTTTGCCGTCAAAATAGGAAGGACAGATGACTGGTTTTGAAAAGTACTCATTGTAGTACTGGGGACTATGATGGATTGCCTATGTGGATAAACGTAGAAAAATTTCATGAAAAGCATAGGTATTAACAATGAACGGTCTTTAATGATTAATATTACGGAGGGGATTATGAAATATCAAAAGAAGCAAGAAATGAAGAAAAAGATATTGGCAACGATTGCACTTCTTATGGCATGCATAATGGTTTTAAGCTTGATTGCACCATTTACACTTTTCGCTGCGCCAATAACAACAAATGCAAAAACCGTGGTGATCAATGGCAATGAAACCGAAAGTGCTGTGGATGACACCATTGGGAATCTAAAAACTTTTGGCAAGGAACAATTTGATGTGGAGCTTCAAGCAGGCTTCGATGGGAATTACATTGTAAAAAAGACTATGCCTGTGCGGGGTGTGATTACCAATCATGGAGAGGCTTTTCATGGAGAGGTTCAGATTAAGGCATATACAAGAAATGTTAATCGAGATAAGGAATATGCCATCTATTATCAAAAACTAGATCTGGAGCAGGGTGCCTCTAAAGCAATTGATATGGCTGCAACAATGGGGAGCATTCACAAATATTTGGAAATTTCCTTGGTGGATGAAAAAGGGAATAAGGTCTATCAGGATTATATATTTTTAACAGCGAAAGACCCCAAAACAGTTATGATTGGTGTAGTGAGTGAGAGTGCTCAAGATTTAAAGTATTTGAGTAATTTACACCTTGCTCGGGTTATTGATGATAGTCAGTCTATGCAAGAAAACTATCAAAGTGAATTAAATAAAAAATATGACTATCCTGTGTTTTTAAATGAAAGTACTTTTCCCAGTACCATTGAAATTTTAAATAGTTTTTCGGTATTGGTTGTAGATGACTTTGATTTTTCTGCACTTACCCAAGAACAGAGACAGGCTCTTCATCAATGGATTTTGGGTGGTGGGACCATGGTGTTAGGAACAGGAGCAGCGGCGCAAAAAACGCTGAAAGGCTTGGACTTTTTAGCTGACATTCAGGTGAAGGGAACCAAAAATGTTTCCGAGGTTATGGGAGTAACGGGAGAAATTCCTCTAGCACAATTAAGTGGAGAAGACCTATCTGTTTTGTGGGGAAGTGATGGAACAACGTACCTTTCGGTTTTGGAAGAAGGAAAGGGGCATGTAATTCTCAGTCATTTTTCTTTATCCCAAGCTCCTATGGCAGGTCATGCCACAACATTGGAAATGCTGACTGTTGAATTGAGTCATGTGGCATCTGAGGCGTTTGATGTTTATTTATATGATGATGGTTATTATGATAACTTGCGATATATCGCTACGGATTTTCCTCCTTTTGGGATGAATTCTATCCTATTTATTTTTGGTGCAATTGCAGCCTATATTTTAATTGTAGGGCCTGCCCTGTATTTTATTTTGAAGAAGAAAGACAAGAGAGAGAAAGGTTGGTTTTTAGTACCTGCTTTTTCCCTTGTTTTTATGGGGCTGGTATTTCTTCTGGCACAAAGCAGTTCTTATAGAAGCGGTATGATTCATAGCGTTTCTGTTATAGAAATGCAGGAAGGTTCTCATATTGCAAAGGCAGACACAGGCATGGCAATAAAATATGCAAACAAAGGAAATGTAACCTTTAGCTCTGATGAAAAGATACCAATAAACATCAATATGGATGAAAATTATTATAGAGAAACCTTAAGCAACAATGAGGTATGTGCGTATCGCATTTTATGTGGAAATTCAACAGAGGTAACCTTCTCTGATAGTGAAAGCTGGGGCACACAGTATTTTAGCACACAAAGCAGTGTGGATTTGGGTGGGAATATTGAGGCTACAGTTAATATGAAAGATGGCAAATATGTTGGAGAAATTATCAATCACACTAATGTTGATTTTTATCGAGTAACTTTAATGCTGGACGGTAATTTTCACAATTTTGAGTCTTTGAAAGCGGGAGAAACCTTAACGGTGGACCTGAAAATTTCCGATTTGATAAAAGAAAATTTAAACCTCTATGGAGGATTCAATGACGAAGACATCAGGGAACAAGTTGCAAGCGGTGAAATGACAAGGAAGGACGCTTACATGTTGTATATGGAGCACGATTTGCGTGAGCGTTATTATAATTATCAGCAAGACACGTCTTTAATTCCTGTTACTTTTTACGGCTATAGCCAGAAACCTATTTTAAGTGGTGAAAAAAAGCTGAATGGAAAGCAGGTGCTGGAAGACAGCTTGTCTATGTATAAACAAGATTTTCCGTTGGAGCTTTCAAAGCAGGAGCAGTTTGAGATTACTTTGAACGGAACCGTTGATTCAAATACTAAATACAACGAAAATAATGATGAATTTGGTTCCACCCTATATCCTTATGAGGAATCAGATTTTTATATTACCTATGCTTTGCCGGAAGAGGTTAAGATGAATCAGATAGAACTTCAGGGAACTGCAAGAGATTATGTTTCTCTTCCAGAAGCACTGACTATATTTAACCGAAAGACCAAGGAATGGGATGAAGTTAATTTGGGAGAGAAGCTCACCGTAGAAAATTATATTGATGAGAGCAATAAGGTGGAAATAATGATGCATTGCTTAAGAGAAAAAGAAACTGTTTTGCCTAAGTTATGGATTCAAGGAGGTGGTCTGTTTGTTGAGAATTGAGGATTTAGTAAAAAATTACGGTAAATTTACAGCGGTGGACCACCTGACATTATCGGTGGGTAAAGGTGCAATCTGCGGATTTGTGGGACCAAATGGAGCAGGGAAGACAACAACAATGCGCATTATGTCAGGTCTTCTGAACGCTTCCTCAGGCAATGTGATTATTGATGGGGTTGATGTTACGAAAAACCCAAGAGCTTTGCGGGAAAAAATCGGTTATATGCCTGACTTTTTTGGGGTATACGATAATCTAAAGGTAACAGAGTATATGGATTTTTATGCGGGTGCTTATGGCATTGCGTATAAGGATAGGGCGCCAATTATTGATAATCTTTTGGAAATTGTGGACTTATCCCATAAAAAAGAAAGTTATGTGGATTCCCTTTCAAGGGGAATGAAGCAAAGGCTTTGTTTGGCAAGAAGCCTTGTCCATGACCCTGAGCTTTTAATTTTAGATGAACCGGCGTCGGGTCTTGACCCTAGAGCCAGAGTGGAAATGAAAGAGGTTTTGAAGCAGCTGCAAGAGATGGGGAAGACAATTATCATTAGTTCTCATATCCTGCCTGAGCTGGCGGAGATGTGTACGGAGGTATGCATTATTAATCATGGAAAGCTTGCGGCGCAAGGCTCTGTTCAGGAAATTATGCAAAAATTGAGCCAAAAGAGAATCATCCATATTGAGCCTCTTCGTGAGATGGAGCGGATGCTTCAAATTTTAAAGGAACAGCCCAAAATTCGATCTATTGTGGAAAACACAAAGGATGTGGAGTTCGACTTTACGGGTACCAATGATGAGCTTTCCGGTATTTTAAAGCAATTGATTTTAGCAGATGTTCCACTTATTTCCTTCAAGGAAAAGGAAGGAAATCTGGAAGAAGTATTTATGCAGGTAACAGGAGGTGAAGGCATATGATGAACCCTGTATTAAGAAGAGAGGCAATTACCTCTTTGCGTGGATGGAAAAACTACGCTGTTCTGACTTTTTATTTGCTTATGATGACATTGGGGGCAGGTATATTCTTTTATGGAAGCGTGTTTCAATCGTATCGCTTTTCCTTCGACCCTCAAAATATCGTTTATTTGTATGTGACCTTAGCGGCGATACAGATGGCATTGATTGTGTTATCGGTTCCTGCATTGACTGCGGGCAGTATCAGTGGAGAGAGGGAGAGACAAACTTTGGATTTGCTCTTGGTGACGAAGCTTTCTCCGTTTTCAATTGTAACAGGGAAGCTGTTATCCTCTATGGCATTTGTACTACTATTGATTATTAGCACACTGCCTGTTTTCTCCATTGTATTCTATTTTGGAAGTTTAGGGATTGGTTCTCTTTTGATGATGATGGGATTCACTTTGACCACGGCATATATGCTGGGTGGAATTTCTGTATTCTTTTCTTGCATATATAAAAGAACGGTGGTCTCTATTATGCTGGTGTACATTATTACTGGCGTTCTGTGCTTTGGTACGTTGCTCATGGTATTATTGCCATTGGCTACAAGGGGCTATGGTCAAATTTCCAATACAGCCACTCTGATAAAATTAATACCAAACCCCGGGGTAGGATTCTTTTCTTTAATTGATCATCAGATTGGTACTAGTATTGTAAATGAAGTGTTTTTTCATAATGCAAGTAGTACGAAAAAGACCTTTGTTTTATGGGCATCAGGAAACCTCTGGGTGCTACATATGGGATTTCAGGTGGTAGTTGGCTCTGTATTCGTTTTATTGGCGGCAGGCTTAATTAATCCTGTACGAGAGCATAAGCAAAGAAACAAAGTGTCGAAAACGAAAAAGAAAAAAAGCGAGGAATAAGCGATGGGCAAGTTTCATACCCTATTGGTTCCATTAAAAAGAAAATTGTTTTTAGAAGGCTTTCTTCAAAAACTCATTGGCTTCTGGCTGGCGGCAAGTATTCTTGGACTTGCCGTTGCTTTGCTGTCAAAAATTATATTTCTTCCCGATGCAATTCTAATCATTCTTGGTGTTTTCGGCATTTCCTTTTTTTTAGCTATGGGTTATGCTATTGCAAAGCGCCCTAATTTTCATAAAGCAGCGGCGGCGGCGGATGCCTTAGGCGGTGAGGAGCGTATGATTACCACCTTAGAATTGTTACAAAAGCAGGAGCCCTCTAGGATGGAAAAAATGGCGATAGAGGATGGTATGAAAATTGGATTGGAAACTAATTTTGCTAAGGTATATCGGGTGGATATTCCTAAGAGATTGTTTCAATGGATGGCATTGTTTTTAATTCTTACAATTGCAACAGGTTTTTTGCCATCTCCTCGAGAGGAGAAGGCGGAGATTTATGCAAAGGCAAAACTTGTACAGATAGAAAAGGTAATCAAGGATGTTGAAAAAGATGAAGGGCTTTCTGTTGAAGAAAAGAAGCTTATGCAAAAAGAAATGAAGGCTCTTTCTAAGGAGCTTAAGCGTGCTCCCAGCAAAGAAGCGGGGGAAACAGCAGTCCAAAAAAACCAACAGGAGATGAAACAGCTTGAGAAGGACAGTGTTTCCAAGGATTTGAAGCAGTTAGCCCAGGAGTTTGCAAAAGATGAGCTCACTGCGCCATTATCAGAGGCTGCAGAAAAAGGTGATGCAAAAGCCATAGAACAGGCTATAGCCAAGCTTCAGGATCAAATGAAGAAGCTTACCAAGGAGCAACTTTCAGCTTTGGGTAAACAGATGGGAGCAGCAGCGGCACAAATGAGTAATGCAGATTTAGCCAAGGCGTTAGAGCAATTAGCACAAGCCTTGGAAAATGGGGAAATTTCTTCGGAACTTTTAGAACAGCTGCAGCAGCAAATGACGGCACAAAGCCTAGAAAATGCAGAATTAAGAAAAGCACTGCAAAATGCCAATCAGGCGTTAGGCGATGGCAGTGGTCAAAAACCTCAACAGGGGCAAGGCCAAGGTCAAGGACAGGGCGCGGGTCAAGGACAGGGCACAGGTCAAGGACAAGGACAAGGTGCCGGTCAAAGCTCAGGGCAAGGTGGCAATGGACGAGGAAGCGGACATATTGACGGAGAAGAAGTTTTTACAAGAAAAGCCATAGATAAGGCAGGCTATAACACTCAGGTAAGCGGAACCAAAAATGAGGGTGGCGACAGTTCTATGACACAGCAGAAAACCATCGGTGAGGATGGAGAGCGTTTGCCTTATGAGCAGGTTTTTCATAGCTATCAAAACGATGCCATGAAGGCGTTGGACGAACAAAATACTCCTTTTGGCATGCGTCAGTTGGTTTCCGATTATTTTTCCACACTGGAGAAATAAACTGTAAAATTTATGTTATATAAGATTCGATCGCCCTTAGAATTGCAGGGTGCGGGACAGTGTCCCGAGAATGATCTTGACCTTATGATTTTGACCTTATATTTAACTTAGAAAGGGGGGGAGCGTGTGCGCTTTTTCACACCATGGGGATTGCTTGGGCTATTGGCGGTACCTGCAATTGTTTTGATGTATTTATTAAAACAAAAATATAAAGAGACGAAGGTTCCCAGCCTTTATCTTTGGAAAAAAGCAATACCTGAATCAAAAGCTCAGGAGCCTTGGCAAAAGCTTAGGAAAAATATCCTTATGTTCCTCCAAATTGCTGCGGCCGTGGTTTTGGCGTTTGCTTTGGGTGGCCCCTATATTATGGGGAAAACCCAGGTGGTAGATTATGTTCTTGCTTTGGATTGCTCCATGAGTATGCAGGCAAGGGATGTGACGGAAAGTAGATTTGTTGCCGCAAAAAAAGATATGCTTCGTTTGGTTGAGGAAGCGGCACCGGAAACCACCTTTTCTTTTATCATATTGGGTGAGGAACCATCTTTGGTTCTAAGCGGCACCCAAGAAAAACAGGAGGTTCTTCGCTGTATTCAGGAAACACAAGTGACCGACGGCGGCGTAGCTTGGGATAAGGCAAAGGAAGTTTTGGAAGCGGAACGAGATGTACTTGGTGGCCAAATTGTCGTTTATTCCGATGATTATGGCTCTCTGGGTGATTTGCCTGTGAAAGAGCAAATTTACAATAAAGGCGGAAATAATAGTGCCTTATCTTTATTGTCTTATTCCGAGCAAGAGGATGGCCTTTCCGTGTTGACCCGCTTGGAAAATTGGGGCGTGGGAGGAGAGGCGCAAACAGTAACCTTATATGTGGACGATACGGTTTTTGATACAAAAAGCTTTTCTTTGGAGCGAGGGGAGAAAACGGATGTCACTTTTCGGGGAGTTCCCAAGGATGCAAATTCTATTATGGTTCGATTGTTCCCCGATGATGATTTGCCGACAGATAACATGCGTTATGTAGGCGTTACCTCGGCAAGCAGTGAAAGAGTCCTTTTGGTTACTGAAAATAATCTGTTTTTGGAAAAAGCCCTTTCTTTGATAGACAATGTTGAACTATATAAAGCTTCTCCTGACAAGATGACTGGTATTTCAGGGTATGGGTTATATATTTTTGATGGATGCATGCCTGAAATAATGCCTGAGGACGGATTTGTTATGTTGCTTAATCCTCCTGAGAATGCTTATGTAACCATGGGCGAAAAAAAGGATGTGTCTGCCACAGCTCGTACGCTGGATAACACCGGCTTAGACGACATTTCTACCATTACCTTTGAAGTATCAAAGGCACGAGCCCTGAACGCAAGCTGGGGGAAACCTCTTATACGTAGTGGAGGGGACAGCTTGGCGGTTTTTGGTGAGTATCAAGGAAAGAAGATGGCAGTCTTTGGTTTTGATTTACATGATTCGGATTTGCCCTTAAATGCAGGCTTTCCTATTTTGTTTTATCGCCTGATGGAGTGGTATTTTCCTGATGGCGAGGGTGCTTTAACCCAACAGCAGGCGGGAGAGACAATCTCGTTTTCATTGCGTCCGGAAACGGAAAAAGCATGGGTAATGACGCCGCAAGGAAGCAAAATGACTGTGGCACCCCCATTCCCATCCCTTCCGTTTTCCCAAACATCGAAAACAGGGT
>JAEZPX010000265.1 GCA_023413275.1 Bacillota bacterium
TATCATCAATCACAGTAGGTTTTTTTGGAGCCAGAATAGCTGCATCTTTTTCTCGAAGAATAAGAAGCCTTCTGTTTACCAAAGTTGATTCTTTTTCCATGGAAGAAATGAATCGTTTCTCAACAGATAGTTTGATTACAAGGTCAACAAATGATATTACACAAGTACAGCAATTTATTACAATGGGATTGCAGTTGTTAATTAAAGCACCAATTATGGTGGTGTGGGCATTAGTAAAGATTTCGGGAAAAGGATTTGAATGGACAGTTGCAACCGGTGTGGCTGTTGGGGTTATGGCCATAGTGATTGCCTTATTAATGCTGTTTGTAATGCCCAAGTTCCGTAAAATGCAAGTACTTACAGATAATTTAAACCGGGTTACAAGAGAAAATCTCACAGGACTGCGTGTAGTGAGGGCATACAATGCAGAAGCTTATCAGGAAAAGAAGTTTGAGAGTGCAAACCAAGAGTTGACGTCTACACAATTGTTCACCAATCGAGGTATGGCAGTTATGATGCCCATGATGACGGCACTAATGAGTGGGTTGTCGCTGGCAATTTATTGGATTGGAGCATATCTGATTAATGGAGCACAAGCAATGGATCGTCTAACGCTTTTTTCCAATATGGTTGTGTTTTCATCCTATGCAATGCAAGTAGTTATGTCATTTATGATGCTGGTAATGATATTTGTAATGCTTCCAAGGGCTTCCGTGTCTGGAAAGCGTATTAATGAAGTGTTGGATACGGAAGCCACCATTTTGGATGGAGATAAATGTCAAGGAAAAGATGGCTTAGTTGGTCAAGTGGAATTTAAAAATGTTAGCTTTAAATATCCGGGGGCTTCTGACTATGTTCTGGAAGATATCAATTTTACTGCAAAGAAGGGTGAGACGGTTGCATTTATAGGATCCACTGGTAGTGGAAAAACTACGTTGGTAAGTTTGATTCCAAGATTTTATGAGGTTACAAGTGGCGAAGTTATTGTAGATGGAATAAATGTAAAGGAATATAAGCAAGAAGAATTATATAACAAGATTGGATATGTTCCTCAAAAAGCAGTTATGTTCCGTGGCACCGTAAGTAGTAATGTAGGTTTTGGTGAGAATGGGAAACGAAAGCCAGAACAAAAAGAGATTGAGACCGCAATAAAAATTGCACAGGGAAGTGATTTTGTAGAAAAAATGGATCATCAATATGAAGCAGTGATTTCTCAAGGGGGATCCAATGTGTCAGGTGGACAAAAGCAACGATTGGCTATTGCACGGGCTGTCTGCCGAAAACCAGAAATGTATATTTTTGATGATAGCTTTTCTGCATTGGACTATAAGACTGACCGTATACTAAGGTCTGCGCTGAAAAAGGAAACGACCGGTGTAACAAATCTGATTGTTGGTCAACGGATTGGCACAATTATGGATGCCGATCAAATTATTGTTCTGGATGAAGGAAAAATAGTTGGCAAGGGAACACATAAAGAACTTTTAAATACCTGTGCCGTATATAGAGAGATCGCTATGTCTCAGCTAAGCGAGGAGGAGCTATTACATGACTGAAAAGAGAGTAAAGCAAAATAAGCAGGGTGGTTCCATGGGAATGGGTTCTATGGGGATGCCAGTGGAAAAATCAAGTGATTTTAATTCCACAATGGTAAGGTTATTAGAATACTGTAAGAGGTATTTGCCTTTTATAATATTGGCTTTGATTGCAGCTATAGCAGGAACTATACTGCAAATTGTTGGGCCTGACAAATTAAAAGAGCTGACAAATGAAATCATGAAGGGATTGCCGAACTTGGTTGAAGGAACAACGGTGATTGGAAGTATAAATATGGAAGCTATATCTAAAATTGCCTGGACCTTGGCACTGTTTTATGGCATTTCCTTTTTACTAAGTTATTTACAAAGTTTGATAATGGCTACAGTGACCCAGGTGATTTCTAAAAAAATGCGGTCAGATATATCGCAAAAAGTGAATCGTCTCCCTTTGAAGTATTTTGATTCTACTAGCGTTGGCGATATATTAAGCCGAGTGACCAACGACGTGGATGCTATAGGACAGACTTTAAATCAAAGTGTTGGTACACTAATTACTTCTGCCACTATGTTGCTTGGTTCCTTGGTTATGATGTTTTACAATAGCTGGATTTTAGCACTGACTGCAGTGGGTGCAAGCCTTTTAGGGTTCACCTTTATGATGATAATTATGAAAGCTTCTCAGAAATACTTTAAAGAGCAGCAGGCAGAGTTAGGGAATATAAATGGCCATATTGAAGAAGTCTATACGGGGCATAATGTTGTAAAAGTTTACAATGGAAGCAAAGAAGCCAAAGAAGTATTCGAGAGAAGTAATAGTAAATTATATACGAGTGCTTGGAAATCTCAATTTTTATCTGGGCTTATGATGCCACTTATGAGCTTTGTAGGCAACTTTGGATATGTGGCAGTATGTGTTGTTGGTGCAGCACTTGCTATGGATGGCAAAATAACATTTGGTGTTATAGTAGCGTTTATGATGTATATTAGGTTATTTACCCAGCCTCTTTCCCAGATTGCCCAGGCAATGAACAATTTGCAAAGAACAGCCGCAGCCAGCGAGCGTGTTTTTGAATTTTTAGATGAAGAAGAATTGGTAAATGAAGTAGATAAACAAAATAATCTCAAGAATGTTAAAGGAGAAGTGTTATTTAACAATGTGAAGTTTGGATATACATCAGATAAACCAATCATTCACAATTTCTCGGCAAAAATTAAGGCTGGGCAGAAGGTAGCCATAGTAGGTCCAACTGGAGCTGGCAAAACAACAATCGTAAATCTAATTATGAGATTTTATGAGTTGGATGGAGGAGAAATAATGATTGATGGAGTTCCAATTCATGAAGTTCCAAGAGAAGATGTGCATGCGCAGTTTAGTATGGTATTACAGGATACCTGGCTTTTTGAAGGAACGATACGAGATAACATAAAATACAGCAAGCAGGATGTTACGGAAGAAGAAATCATCAAAGCTTGTAAAACTGTGGGACTACATCATTTTATTAAGACTTTACCAAACGGATATGATACGATATTGAATGATAAAGCTAGCCTATCGGAGGGGCAAAAGCAATTAATCACGATTGCAAGAGCCATGATACAAAATGCTCCGCTACTGATTCTGGATGAAGCCACAAGCTCTGTGGATACCCGTACGGAACGTATGGTACAGTCCGCTATGGATCAGCTTACGGTTGGTAGAACCTCGTTTGTAATTGCCCATCGTTTATCAACGATAAAAAATGCGGACTTAATTTTGGTCATGAAAGATGGAAATATTATTGAGAGTGGAAATCATGAAGAATTGCTTGCAAAGAAAGGGTTTTATTCTGAACTTTATAGCAGTCAGTTTGAGGTAGCGTAAGGAAAAATTATGTATAAATAAAAAACTATAACGCAACGAGATATATGCCATAACTACATTTATTACCACAGTAGTTATGGCATAATTTCTTGTATCCTGCAAAGTATGTCAATTGTTTTTTACGTATAAACGCGTAATCCTTTTGCACATCATCAAGAAAGCGTGGACTTCTTTTTCTGTCAATGGTTCTTCGATGATATCAGTTAAAAAAAGTAACCTGTTACAGGTGAGGCTGGATTGATAAAGCAGGAAAATTAGATTTTCTCAAATTGGTCAGGACAATGTTTTTAGGCGTTTTAGTGATATCTAGAAGAAAATAATAAATCTTAATAGATTTCTTTGTATAATCTTAACATTTGTATTTTATACTACTTTTATATTTTAGTAGGGGGAATATTAAATGGATGTTAGATATTTTATCAAACAATACGTAAAAAATCCTAGAACAGTAGGTGCTATTGCGCCAAGCTCAGAAAAATTGGCATACAAGATGGTTGAGGACATTAACTTTATTAATGCTAGCTGTATTGTTGAATATGGTCCGGGAACAGGAGTTTTTACAGAAAAGATATTGAATAAGAAGAAAGATAGTACTATATTTATAGCTATTGAATACAACACAGTTTTTTATAAATTATTAAAAGAAAGATTTAAACATGAAACAAACTTTATACTTATCAATGATTCAGCAGAGAATTTAAAAAAATATTTGAATAAGTATAGTATTGATAAGGTTGATTATGTAGTGTCAGGTCTTCCATTTGCAAGCTTACCTGACAATATGAGTAAAAAAATATTAGTCATAACGAAAGATATATTAAAAGCCAATGGTGAGTTTATAACTTTTCAGTATAGTTTATTTAAAATGAAGCTGTTTCGGATGTATTTTGAGAGAATTAAGAAGAAAAAGGTGTTTCTAAACTTGCCGCCAGCATATGTTCTAAAATGCAAAAGTTAATTATTTGTACAAGCCATTAGAATATAGGTAAGGTGTGTGAAATCTTGTAATCAGGATAATGGCATTTTGTCTTTTGATTTCAAGGTTTTTCATTGCTATTTCCATCAAGATTTTTATCAACAGTTAGTTTCAGAATTGTATCATTTTTATGGCTCAATTTAGTTTTGTGAAGAATATGCCTTTGGCTTAATATGAGGTTTCATAAGTTTGTTTCCATATTGCCAAATTACAGGTTGGGGATGATTAGGCTTTTTCTCAGAAAGGAAGTATATTTTGGAAGCGAATATATTAGTTGTGGACGATGATAAGAGTATTAGGAATTTAATCAAAGTTTATCTTGAAAATGAGGGATATAATGCTATGGAAGCTTCCAATGGGGCAGAAGCTTTAATTATGCTTAATGAGAATAAGTTTGATTTAGTTATTTTAGATGTGATGATGCCAATATTAGATGGCATAAGCACATGTATGAAAATCAGAGAAAGCTATATCATGCCTATAATATTTTTATCAGCAAAAGACGAGGAAATCCACAAGATTGAGGGGTTGACAGTGGGTGCTGATGATTATATTACGAAACCTTTTAGCTCTATGGAAGTTATAGCTAGAGTAAAGGCTCAACTTAGAAGATATAAAAAATTTAATTTTGATTCACAAAATACCAGTAGTATTACAATAGACGATCTAACAATTGATTTTGATTCTCACGAAGTTATAGTGAGAGGTGATAAAATAAGGCTTACTCCAAAGGAGTTTGATATTTTGGAGTGTTTAGCTAAAAACAGAGGAGTGGTTTTTTCAGTTCAGAGATTATATGAGACTATATGGAATGAGAACTTTGCAGTATCAGATACTTCTATTGTAGTTCATATAACTAATCTTAGACAAAAAATCGAATTAGATCCTAAGAATCCTAAGTTTGTGAAAACTGTTTGGGGAGTCGGATATAAATTATGAGGAAAAGGATAATCAACAAAGTCGGAATAAAATTACTAATATTAATCCCAATTGATATTATTATAAGTTTTGTTGTTTTCGCATCTGTTACTAGTATGGTTAATCGAATCGTTGGTGACAATGTTGGGTTTTACCAGAAATATGGAGTTTTAATAGCGATTGGGAGTTTCATTTTAGAATTGGTGATTTTTGTAGCGATTTTTTTGATTGCAATTAATAGAAGGATTAATTATTTAAAGTATATTAGTAATAGTGTCACAAATATAAACACACAGCAATATTTAAACCCTATAGAGGTAAAAGGCAAGGACGAAATTTCTCAATTAGCTGAGGATATAAATACAATGTCAGAGAGACTAAAGGAAAATTATGAAAAAGAGAAAAAGCAAGAAGAAGCAAAAAATGAGTTGATTGTTGCTATTTCACATGATTTAAAAACACCGCTAACCTCTATCATTGGATATTTGGAGCTTCTTAATAATGGTAATGAAAACCTTGAAAAAAACCAACAAGAGTTTTTGGAAATTGCTTATGAAAAAAGTAAAAATTTAAAAAAGTTAATTGATGAACTTTTTGAATATACTAAGCTTTCAAATAACTATATGAAATTGGATAAAGTTGCATTTAATGTAGCCATTTTAGTAAATCAAATTGTTGGGGAGTATGTTTTATTTTTATCTGAAAAGAATATAAAGGTTGAAATTGAATGTGATAAGAATGAACTGGTTTGTGAAATTGATGTACAAAAATTTATTAGAGTTATTGAGAATCTGTTGAAAAATGCTGAAAAATATAGTTATAGAAACTCAACATTTAAAATTATAATGGGAGAAGATGATGAAAATATTAAACTTTCTTTCATGAATGAGGGTCATAATATTAGTCAAGATGAATTGTTGAAAATATTTGATGAAATGTATAGAATCGATAAATCTAGAAATGCTGAACAAGAGGGTTCTGGACTAGGTCTTCCTATTTCTAAGAAAATTATTCAACTTCATGGGGGAAAGATATGGGCGGAATGCGATGAAAATAAAATATGTTTTAACATTGAATTACCCAAGGTAAGGGATAAGCTCAACTTATAAAAATTATGAATTTCTGAGATTTTTTTGTATTTCAGAGGTATTCAATAGAAACTTTTCATAATAAAATGCTAATATGATTAAAAGAATAAATATTGCAAGGAATACTAAAAAACAAGAGTTTTTAGTATTCCTTTTTTATATCTAAGGGTAGTAATCATTATTTTGTTTGCTGTCCATGATTGATTTTACG
>JAEZPX010000045.1 GCA_023413275.1 Bacillota bacterium
GAAATATATATTGTAGAGGGCGATTCCGCCTTAGGTGCCTGTAAATTGGGCAGAGATGCAGAATTTCAGGCAATCATCCCTATCCGTGGAAAAATCTTAAACTGCCTGAAAGCAGATTACAACAAAATTTTCGCCAACGATATTATAACGGATTTATTAAAGGTTTTAGGCTGCGGTGTGGAAATCAAGACCAAGCATACCTCCGACTTAAATTCCTTTGATTTAAGCCAACTGCGTTGGAACAAAATCATCCTTTGTACCGATGCGGATGTGGACGGTTTTCAGATTCGTACCCTGCTTTTGACCATGCTTTACCGTTTGGTGCCAACTCTAATACATGAAAAGAAGGTTTACATTGCCGAATCTCCCCTTTACGAGATTACAAACGGAAAACAAACCTATTTTGCTTATTCGGACAATGAAAAAGCAGAGATTCTCGGCAAACTTAAGGGTAAAACAAAAATAAGTCGTTCAAAGGGGCTTGGTGAAAATCAACCGGAAATGATGTGGGAAACCACCATGAACCCCCAAACTAGACGATTGGTATTGGTTACTCCCGATGATGCAAAGCGCACCCAAGAAATGTTCGAGCTTTTACTTGGGGAAAATTTAAGCGGCAGAAAAGAATTTATTGCCGAAGAAGGCTACAAATATCTGGAATTGACAGACATTAGTTAAGAAAGCGGTGTACCAAAATGGCAAAAAAGAAAACGACAAACACTGAAGCGAGCGAAATTTTTATACAAGAACAACCCATTACCCAAACTTTGGAATTAAACTATATGCCTTACGCCATGAGTGTCATTGTTTCCCGTGCAATTCCTGAAATTGATGGATTTAAGCCCTCACACCGGAAGCTTTTATATACCATGTATCTCATGAATTTATTGAAGGGGGATAGAACCAAGTCCTCCAATGTAGTGGGTCAGACCATGAAATTAAACCCCCATGGAGACGGAGCAATTTACGAAACCCTGGTACGTTTAACGGAAGGTAACGGTGCCCTTTTGGTTCCTTTTGTAGATTCCAAAGGCAATTTTGGCAAGCAATATTCTAAGGATATGGCATACGCTGCCCCCCGTTATACCGAGGTTAAGCTCGGTGCAATTTGCACCGAGGTTTTTGGAGATATTGATAAAAACACCGTAGACTTTGTGGATAATTACGATGGTACCATCAAAGAGCCAACTCTTTTACCCACAACCTTTCCTAATATCTTGTCTAACCCAAACCTAGGGATTGCCGTGGGTATGGCAAGCTCCATCTGTAGTTTTAATCTAACTGAGTTGTGTGAAGCTACAATACAATACATCAAGGATGATTCCATTAACCTTTGCGACCATCTTCCCGCTCCAGATTTCTCAACAGGGGGAGAACTCATTTATAACCGCAAAGATTTGGAACAAATTTACAAAACGGGTCGTGGCAGCTTTAAGCTAAGGGCAAAATACCGTTTTGACAAGTTAAATAGCTGTATCGAAGTTTATGAAATCCCTTATACCACTAACATCGAAAGTATTATAGACAAAATTCTTGGGTTAGTGAAAAGCGGAAAAATAAGAGATATTACTGATATTCGGGATGAAACAGACTTGAATGGTCTAAAAATCACTTTAGACATCAAACGAAATACCAATCCCGAGCTTTTGATGCATAAACTCTTTACATTGACCCCCCTTTCGGACAGCTTTAGCTGCAATTTTAACATTCTCATTCAAGGCAGACCAATGACCTTAGGCGTGGGAGATATTCTAAAATATTGGGTGGACTTTCGTGTAGATTCCATTCGCCGTCAGCTTGCCTTTGATATTAATAAAAAAGAGGAAAAATACCATTTATTAATGGGTCTTTCCAAAATCCTCATGGATATTGACAAAGCAATTGCCATTATCCGTAATACAGAACAAGAAAGCATGGTTGTTCCCAATTTAATGAGTGGGTTTGAAATTGACCAGATTCAAGGGGAATATATTGCTGAAATCAAACTAAGAAATATCAATAAAGAATATATATTAAAGCGTATTGAAGAATTGAAAACCTTAGCAGATGAAATTCAGGATCTAAAAGATACCTTAAAAAGCGATGGAAAAATTAAAGCTATCATATGCAAACAGCTTAAAAACGTACAAAAAAAGTTTGGAAAGCCCAGAAAGACAGAAATAGTACAGGAAGACGCTGTTGTAACCATTACTAAGGACGACTTAATCGAAGATTACGGCATTCGTTTATTCCTAACGGAAGAGAATTATTTCAAAAAAATCCCCCTTGCTTCTTTACGCTCTGCGGGAGAGCAAAAGCTAAAGGATGAGGATAAAATTCTTTATGAATTGGAAACCACCAACCGTAGCGAAATCCTATTTTTCTCCGACCGAAATAATGTTTATAAAATGAAAGCCAGCGATATTTCCGACACAAAAGCCAGTGTTTTAGGAGATTATTTGCCAAATCTTTTGGGCATGGAAGCAGAGGAACGTATCATTTATATGACTGTAACGATGGATTATTCGGGCTTCGTAGTGTTCTTCTTTGAAAATGGAAAGGCCGCAAAAGTACAGCTCTCCGCTTATGCCACAAAAATGAACCGTCGCAAGCTGGTGAATGCCTATTCTTCCCGTGCAAAACTGGTTTATATGGAAAAACTGGAGGAAGATACAGATTTTGTTTTGATGCGAAATCGTGATAAGGCTACCCTGTTAAACACAGATATGATTCCCATCAATGCCTCAAAAAGTGCCTCTGGGATTCAGGTTTATACCTTAAAGAAAAACAGCGTAATTACTGGGGTAATCAAACCGGAAGCCTTTCTTTCCGAAGATATCGAATATTACCGCACGAAAAAAATACCCTCCACAGGGCATTTCATTCAAGAAAAAGATAAGGCGGCAAACGGGTTGCAGGAGCAACTGAGCTTAGATGAAGAAAATTAATTATTAGCATAAATAAAATATAAATCACCCTTTTTCTGGGTAGGCAAAGCTCATTATTGAATTTTTTCAATGGTAGACTAAAGCGGTAATTTCCATATCAGGAAACTACCGCTTTTTTATTACTCTACTTCTTAATTTTTTTTAATCAAGCTCTTCTTTATCCTTGGTAACAGCAAAATTCATTTTGTAATAGGCTCTCTGTCCATCCTCTAAGGGGATAATGTAATCATTACCTTTGTAACCTATTTTCTCCACATTGCAGAAATATCTGGTGTTCCCGTAAGTAAAATTATAATTATCCATATATTTCATTTTTGATAAAACAACATTTGGGGTATTAGGAAAAAACAATTTAACTTCCTGATCGGTACATCCAAAAGCCATAGCTATCAAATATTGCTGTGTTTTTTCCTTATCTGTCCAATGCTCTTTGTTTTCCAAGCTATAAACAAAAGATACTTCTTTTAAATATGCATTTTCAATTCTATAGTTATAATTTGGCATCTCCTCTGTTGGATCATATATAAAAACTGTTCCTAGTTCACTAATAAGTAAAATGTTCTCTTTGTCAAAAGGCACTTCTCCATCAGAATACTTATCTACCAATTGACCATTCTGATCCATATAAAACCTATCATTCACATCATAATATTTGCAGTAGTAGTTATAGTTTTCAGCAAACTGCTCCAATGTAATATCCCCACGGTTAGGAGGTAATTGCTGTACCTGCAGCATTACATATGATATAAATACTATAATAACATTTAAAAGAATGAAAGCCACCACTCGATACCATTTCGTATCCTTTATGGTATAGGATATGCCTTCATCCCAAGGCTGAACCTCCTTTCCTTTACATAATTTATAACTTTTGTATAAGCGCACTAAGTTATAAATTGGAATCTCATAGCCTTGGCCCTTGCCAATCATTCCCCATGTACGGCGCAACCCGTCTTTATAGGATAACAGACTTCCATCGGCTTTCTCCACCCTTAAACCAAATACCCACTTACCAAAGGTTGTGCCAAAACGGTTTAAAAGCAAAGGCTCAATCAATAGCATAATAACCACTGTAACTAACGTTCCTACAATTCGTACCAGCCATCCTTCGTTGGATAAATTCACATGGAAAACAAAACCCAGAATTGCATCCAAAATTAATTGATAGATATATATATCCAACCCTCTGGCAAAATACCTACGCCATGGCCGAAAAACCTGATTTCGATAATTTAGGCCATATATGAGGATTTTTTCAGGTTCATGCTCGTAGGCTTTTAATCTTTCCAGATATTTTAGGGCATCAAAACTTCTTAAATCCCCCTCTTCCTCCAGAATATCTTTGCATATCTCCTTAGCCAAGCAGCCATCCTTCAGCCGCCACATCTGTCTTTCTAATAACAACTTTAATGTGATTTCCTTACTTCGCAATTTCACAAAGTCATTTTCCGAAACTCCCACAATATCTAACAATACCAATCTTTGGAGCATTTCTCCGTCTGCCTCACTATATACCAGAGACCCATCTTCCAGCCTTCTTGGCGTAATCAAGTTGTTGCTCCGAAAACGCTCTATGGAACTTAATTCCACACCATATACTCGACTAATTTCTTCCTTCGTCATACATTTCCCCCTTTTATCACGTTCTTCCCCTTAAATAGAACTTTCAAACAAATGCCCCCCAATAGCACCATTCCTAAAAAAATACCAACTGTATTATTTTACCTGTAATAGTCTACCAACTAAAAAGAAAGATCACAATGCTTTCTGAAATATTTAAGACGATTGTAAGATAATGAAAAAACTCCTTAAAAATAAGGAGTTTTTTCGGGGGATTTTTATATTGCAACAACTAATTTCCATATGACCCCATTGGCACGCCATTGTGCAAATTAGAGTCATGAAGAAACAAATTTAGGACTTGGCATTTTCTTAGAGACCTCATTTTTATTACATTTTTAAAAAAAAGATACACGATTCAAACAGTAAAAACCTAAGAAGTATTATTTCCCATTTTTTAAATTTCAAACGTATTCTATTAAAATAATTTATTAAATATCAATACCTCAGAAAATGCCATATCAAAAATAATCTAATCCTATCCAAGCTATCCTTTATTTTGCCATCATAATTTCAATTACTTTCATATCAACATCTGCTAAGCCTTCATGGGAAAGTCTAGCCAAATTTTTTGCTGTATCTTCCACTTTCTCACTTATAAATCCATCAGTTGCCTGAATAATACTGTCATCCATAGCTAACATTGCAGAGTAAACCGACTCACCTGCGCAAACAGAAAGCTTTAAGGAGCACCCGCCCTTTGCACCATCACAGAACATACCGGCAACACCACCCATCATATTCTGTACTGCACCGGAAATCTGATCTAAATTACCGCCCATCATATAAGTCATGCCTGCGGCACCACCTGACGCCGCCAAAGTAGCCCCACAAATAGGGGATAGACGCCCAACATGATACTTCATATACATGATTACCAACATACCCAAAAACTCAGCTCTCAAAAGCGTGTCCTCGGGAATATTTCTATGCTTTGCAAAAATCGCCATGGGTAACATCGTCTCAATTCCTTGATTGCCACTTCCCAAAAACGTCATAACTGAACCGTTTCCGCCGCTCATACGAAAATCACTGGCTGCTGCGGTAAGTTGCTTAATCTCTGTCAGCATATCATTGGCAATTAGACCTTTTCCCACTAAGTTCTTCAATGCAGGCCCGACGCCTATGGCATACTTTTTCTGCATTCCTATCTCGGCTACTGCCAAATTCATGTCTATACCATCTTTGATAAAAGTTAAATCCGCAACATTAATGGTATTCGCCCATTCATAAAAATCAGCAAAGGAATATTTTGTTATATCAAAGCCATTGGTTGTGCTCTCTGATGCAGAAAGAGTCCGTTTATCTATAAGCACTTCGCCATTGATTTCTGAAAGAATTAAATTGTCATGGGACTTTTCGGTTATGGTATGTGCCCTTTCTTCATCATTGATTGCAAAACACTCAATATAAAACTCACTGCTGGGAAGAACCTTTACAGAAACAAATCCTTCTTTCACCAATTTTTTTGCCTTCTCAACTTGCTGAGGAAGGATTTCTGCAAAAATTTCCATGGTATTACCCGGTTTACTCAGAACAAAACCCAAGGTACAGGAAAGCTCAATCCCATTGGTTCCCGCATTGGGAATTTGCACGCTATATGCATTTTTAAAAATATTAGAACTAATAATCATATCTAAGTGGGTTGCAGTTTTTTTCAACATCTCACAAGTTCTGGAAACTGCCAATCCGATTGCAACTGGTTCTGTACACCCCATACTTGGCTTCATCTCAGCCTTTATTTTATCCAATACTAGATTCATATCCATCGTTATTTCCTCCTTGAACATTACAATTGTCTCTTCTTTACACCAATATATAGAGCAAAATAAATGCCAAAGGAAAATCCCTAATTTGCCTCTGCTGACCGGTACAATTTTTCTCAACATTGAGAAAAACATGAAAATCAAATACTTATTCATTTAATGCAGCAACTAAAAAGGTAAGAAAGATTTCTTTCCAAGAATTAAATATTTTTTACTTACTTCATTATTTAAATGTTTTAGCGGCTTTCAATGGAAATCATTTTATTTTTTCGTTTCTTACATAAAGAAAGCCCTCGCAATTTTCACAAGATTGTGCTTTGCAAAAGGGCTCTTTATTACATATTTCTTTATATTTTTTCTTTCTCATAAATGAGATGATTTCTCATAAATGAGATTAAAGTAGATTGTGTTTTTTTAATTTTCGGTAGAGGGTGGCACGGCTAATTTGCAAAGTTTCTGCCAGCTTTTCTTTCTCCTCCACAGAGTCATCCTCCTTAATTAGATTAGAGAGCACTCGTTTTTCATACTCTTCCATAATCTTATCTAAAGACCAAGCATCATAGCCTCTTGATGAGCGCAACACAATATGGTCAGGCAAGTCAGAAAGCTGCACTTCTTCAGATTCCACGATGTTTGCTAAATACTCCATAATATTTTTTAACTCTCTAACATTTCCAGGCCAATTGTAGCTGACTAAAGTCTGCATAACCTCCGCTGTTACACCTTGGATATGTTTGCTCAGCTTCTGATTATAATACTCAATATAGTGCTGCACCAACGGGGGTATGTCCTCTTTTCTGGTTCGCAAAGGAGGTAACTCAATGGGAATTATATTCAAACGATAATATAAATCCTCCCGAAAATTTCCTTCTTGAACCATTTGCTCGATGTTTTTATTGGTGGCACAAATCACCCGAATATCAATGGGAATCTGCTTATGACCACCAATGCGCTCAAGCTTATTTTCTTGCAAAACCCGCAAAAGCTTGGTTTGCACATGGAGTGGCATATCTCCGATTTCATCCAAAAATATCGTACTTTTATCAGCTAGCTCAAATTTTCCGATCGCGCCCTTTTTCTTTGCACCTGTAAAGGCCCCTTCTTCATATCCAAAGAGCTCACTATCCACCAAGTTTTCAGGAATTGCTGCACAATTAATGGAAATCATAAGCTTATCACATCTTTGACTCAATCCATGAATCATCTTGGCCATGATTTCCTTCCCTGTTCCACTCTCGCCACGCAAAAAAACAGTGGAACCCGATCTGGCAACCTTACAACCAATAGCAATGGCTTCTTGCATTTTATGACTTTTTCCGACAAATGACCACCCTTTTTTATCATCGTGAACCACCTGCAACTGTTGCTCTAAACGATCCCGTGCTTCAGCGGTATACAGCTTACTTTCCAAAAGCATGGTCATATATTTTAAGAATTCCTCTAATTTCCCTCGATTTTTCAGTAGGCTTTCCCGCTGTCTTTCTTCAAAGGCAACAATGGAAATAACCCCTACTACAATCTCATCTTTGAAAATTGGATATGCTAAGTCCGCCAGTTCCTTACAGTAAGCACGCTTTTCACAGCCAATACAACTGGGATCTTCTGCTGCATTGGTGATAATACCGCATTTCCCTGATTTCAAAATTTCATGAAAAAATTTGGCGTGGGCAATAGTGTTTCCCACTTCGAAGGCATAATTTCCCGTTCCTGCCACTCGTATTAATTTATTATCCACTACTGTTACATCACATTCTAAAATAGACGAAATTGCTTGGGCATAAGCTTGAATAAAGGTCTGAATTTTCATTAAAGCAGTCACATTGTTCACCTCTTTCTCTTTTCAGTATAGCTGAAAATCAGCCAGTACTCAATAATAATGATTCCTATTTCCCTTAGCTTTTTTATAAACCCATATATACACTCATTCTGTTTTTCCATTACAAAAATTTCCCTTTGATAAGGCTTCAAAAAAGGCTATGTGACTTTCTGGTCTTGATAGCCCCAACTATATCTAGTATACTGAAAAGTGAACTTTACAAATGATAAGGAGGGCTCATATGATTTTTATTCAGCCAAAAGAAACAGACGCGGCATACCATTTTGCAGCCGAGGAATTTTGCATGAGTTCAATGGGACAAACCCAAGATATATTCATGCTATGGCAAACAGATCGCTGTGCCATGCTAGGCAGTAACCAAATTGCCCAAGACGAAATTGATTTTGACTTAGCAAAACAGCACGACGTACAAATCGTTCGACGTGCCAGCGGCGGGGGAACCATTTATACTGATAAAGGCACCCTGCTTTGCACGAGAATAACCCCTTTTACATCAGGTGATGACGCCAAGGAGATTGGTCGAACCCAATTGGCAGACCCCGTTATTATGGCCTTGCAAAAAATGGGGATCCACGCAGAAATAAAAGGTAGAAATGATATGCTCCTAGAAGGCAAAAAAATTTCCGGTTTGGCGCAGCGTTTAGGAAAAAATTACCTTTGCAGTCATTGCTCCCTCCTATTTGATACGGATCTTTCCGTTCTGGAGAGCATTCTGACAGTGGATGAATCAAAGCTGAAAAACAAGGGCATTTCCTCAGTACGTAGTCGTGTTACCAATATCCGTAAACACCTCACAAAAAAATGTGATACACAAACATTCATAGCACTTTTCAAAGAGGCCTTATCGGAAATTCTTCCATTCGAGATATATTCTTTTTCCAATGAGGAGCTTTCTTCCATTGAAAAAATACGAGAAGAAAAATTTGCAAATCCCCTTTGGACATACCGTACCAGTCATAACTTTACCCACCATTGCGAAAAACGTTTACCTCTGGGTAAAGTTGAAGTTTATTATGAAGTCAAAGATGGCGTCATTTCATCCTGCTCCATCCGTGGTGATTTTCTTTCTATTAAACCCATTGAGGAGTTGGAAAACCATTTAACAGATATTTTATTTGACAAGGATTCACTGATGGCCCGTTTAAATGAAATGGATTTACGCCCTTATCTAGGGGGGATTGATACAGAGGAATTTTTGTCCGTATTATTTTCATAAAGCAATGATTCATTGAAGAATATCTTAAAGCTTAAGGGAATGTAATTCAAACGGAGGATTCAAAAAATTTTCAACACATTCCTATCGAGTATCTAAATTGGAGGACAAATACATGAGAGAAAAACCAGATTGGTTAAAAAGAACGTTTAAAGATAATTCAAATTTAAGTTATGTGCGGGAAATGCTCACGGAGCTACATTTAAATACCATTTGTGATGCGGCAATGTGCCCCAATTATGTGGAATGTTTTTCAAAAAAAACAGCCACCTTCATGATTTTAGGGGTAAATTGTACTAGAAATTGCCGTTTCTGTAACGTAATCAATCAGGACCCCCAAAGTGTTGACCCTGATGAACCAAACAGAATAGCCCAAGCCGTATCAAAACTGGGTTTAAAATATGTGGTTATCACCTCTGTAACAAGAGACGATTTGCCTGATGGCGGGGCGGCTCACTTTGGGGCAACCATTCGTGCCATTCACGCATTAAACCCACAAACGGCTGTTGAGGTTTTGATACCCGATTTTCAAGGAAGTATAGATGCACTCAAACTTGTTACCGATGCGAACCCTGAAGTCATCAGCCATAACATGGAAACAGTATATTCTTTATATGAACAAGTCCGCCCTCAAGCAATTTATGGAAGGTCCTTGAAGGTATTAAAATCAATCAAAGAACTGGCACCTCATATTCGTTCCAAAACAGGCATTATGCTGGGTCTTGGTGAGAAGGAACTGGAAGTTTATCAATTGATGGAGGATTTAAGAGAGGTTGGTTGTGAGTTTCTGACTATTGGTCAATATTTGGCGCCAAGCCCATTGCACTATCCCGTAAAGGAATACATAACACCTCAACAATTTGACCATTATGGTAAAATTGCAAAGGAAAATGGCTTCACCTTTGTTGCCTCTGCCCCTTTTGTTCGCAGTTCTTACAATGCATCTGAAGCGCTGAAATCAGAAGCATAGCCTTTTGAATTAGTTCAACCGTACAGATATCTAAGGGAGAAAAATATCCTCAAAAATGACTGCATGAAATATTCAAAATAGGCTTGAGGTATAAACTAAGATTAAAAAACCTACAATGCAATGCATATTATGCAAAGCAATGTAGGTTTTTTTGATTGTTCTTAACTTATATTAACCGCTGATTCTTTCTTTATAATTACTATAGATATCCAGAGAAGTTCCCTTCATTAACAGGCGATATTCCTCCCAAGCCAAATCATAATCATATGCGGCTTGCATGAGAGCCAGATCATTTTGTTCAAATTGAAGTTGTAGCCCTTGAATCTCCACTGAAGAAATCAAACCTAATTTTGCAGATTTTTGCTGTTGTTCCCACTGGATTTTTGCTTTTTCAGTGGTATCTTTTTGAAGCTGATAAGCCGAGGCAGCCTTATTGATGCTATCCAGCTTTTTCTTTAAATCATTGGCAATACTAGTTTTCTGTGTTTCCACGGATACCTTCGCAATATCCATATCTACTTCATGTGCCTTAATTTGACCCGAGTACAACGTAGAATCCTTGGTTTTCTTTTCAGCCTGTTGATAATCTCTTTGCAAGGTCTTCAACTGATAATTATTATCAGTCGCTTCCTTTAACAGCTCCTCGCTGTATTCAGGAGCATATTCTATCACTCTAGTGCGATCAGGTGCAATCACTTCTAGGGTATCATCAATGGGTCTGCCCATCAAATCATTTAACTGACGCTTTATGAGTATCAAGCCATCCTTAGCATCTTGAATATCCTTACTATTTTCTTGTACAGTAAGCTTAGCCTGCTTTAAGTCCACATCAATGCTTAAGCCTAACGCCGCTTTTTTCTCTGTTATTTGGTATACCCGCTCCAACAATTGTTGCTTTTCTTCAAGAAGGCGGATGCCGCTCTCTATCTGCACAGTCTTTTCCACCAAAAGCTGAGAAACCAACAAGGCCTGATTGTTCCAATCTTCTTGAGTTTTATTTAAGTCCTGCTTTTTATTTTTTAAATCCTGTTGTTGATCTTCCAAGTCGTCTCTTTTGCTATCAGCAATGCTATCAGTCATATCCTCCATGGCACTGGCCATCTTTGCACTGCCTGAAAGCAAGCCACTGCTCACACCACCCAAAACCTGATCAGATGCTGGGGAAGTTTGGGAAATCACACTGCCAATGGTACCTTTTCCTGCAGACGCCGCGTCACCTGCCGCTCGCCTTGCATGGGCCGCACTATCTTGCGCATCTTTTAAATCACTCAAACCGTCATCAATGGCATCCAACCCCGCAAGAATTTTTTTATAATTCAATTCCATTGTGGTTTTAATACGATTGTTTTTCAATACTTCCTTTTGAATTTGCTCTAAAGTCATAGGGCCTGTTATGGTTTCCTCCGCCTCAGTTGCAACCCGAACTTTTGCAAAAGCCGGCGATACCATGCTAAAAGTCAGAATGCCTGCCAAAAACAAAGCACTTCCCTTTTGATATTTGATATTCATCATATTTCACGCTCCTTTATAGAATTACTGTGCCACTGCCGGTAATTCATTTTTTTCCATTGCAATCTCTAATTTTTCTTCTTTTTTCAGAATGAATTTTACTCGTATAAACCATATCAAACAGCTCATAATAAAACAAATACCACTGATACAGCCCAAAACAATCATTTCTTGATGTATTGCTTCAAATCCCGTTCCCATCAGTGCCATGTCTCGATAGCCCACGGC
>JAEZPX010000075.1 GCA_023413275.1 Bacillota bacterium
AAACAGCTGTGCAACCACTTCTGAATCCGTTTCTGATACAAATACATAGCCTTGTTCCTGTAAGAAGGCCTTTATCTCCATATAGTTCTCAATGATTCCGTTGTGAACGACTGAAATTTTTCCGCTTTGGCTATTGTGGGGATGGCTGTTGCGGTCACTGGGGGCCCCATGGGTAGCCCATCTTGTATGGCCAATTCCCATATGGGAGGATAATGTATCCTCTTTATCAATTTTTTCCGCCAGATTTGCCAATCTTCCTTTTGCCTTAATGGTATATATACCATCGTGATAAACAGAAATACCTGCTGAATCATAACCACGGTATTCCAACTTGGCAAGGCCATTCAAAAGAACGGGTACCGCCTCAGCGTTCCCGATATATCCAACAATTCCACACATAATTTATATTTCTCCTTTATTCTTTTATTCGTCCGTTGCCTTTCCCTTTGTCAGGAGAATTTTCTTCTCCTATTTGTAGAAAGACCTGCGTCCCTGAACGAATGGGCGAGAAGCATCCGCCGAAAAATTCGATCACTTCTACCTCGTCAACCGCCCTATCTGCGGTTCTGGCGCTTCAACTACATAAACCGTCCTTTCCTTCTTTTTCACCGATAGGAAGCCTTGGGTTGCAATTTTTTCGTCAAAAAGCAACACCGTTTTGATAGTATACCATTTTTTTTTGAAAGGGTAAAGAGTTTCCCCCTATCATTATTCTATGACCGCATAGAAAAGGATTGCAATAAAAATTTATAAATATGAAAGATTTTTGTTACGTTTCGTTTATAATATTGGATTATACTAGAGTAATGTCACATGATTCTATTGGTTCAGATGTGCATCTTCATATTTTATGAAATGCAAAAAGCACAGTGAATTTCAAAAGGTATCTTCGATTATTTTGATCAGGCAAACTGTAAGATACAATGGAATAGGCTTAAGCATCAATCAAAATTAAGGGATGCTGCCCCATAGTGACGGAAACACGGTATTAGCCTTAAGGAGGATTGAATATGAAGAAATACATATTATATTTTATTACCGCACTATTTCTATTGGGAACAACAGGTTGCACTAAAAACAGCGAACCCGATCCCGCAAAACCACAGACACAAGGGGCATTACCTCAGGATATGGCAACAATGGCTGAACCCATTGACGCACTCATGCGAAGCATGCTGGAGAACAACACTGAATATGACGCTACCAATCCTGAATTTTTTTGGAGCGCCCTTTATTATTTCTTAGGTAACTCCGGTGCTGAGAATAGCCTAGTGACAGTAACTGATGATGGAAGGTTAAAGGTACCAAAAAAAGTTGCCCAAGAGTATGCCATTGCCCTGTTCGCAACCTATGACGACCTACTGCCTTTGCCTGAATCCCTCTCCAATTCCATTACCTATGATAAGGATTGGGATGCTTATTTGCTTTCACAGGGAGACCGTGGTCTTTCGGAAACAACATTATCAGATTATAAAGAAACAGAAAATGGCTATGTCATTACGGCAAAGCTAGTCTCCACCATGGAGGATAAAGAGGTTTTGGGCAAATGCCAAGTAACCATGCAAAAAAATGCCTTTGCCGATGGCATTGTTGATCCCAGATATTTTTACAGTATTGCAACTATGACCAAAGAAGAGGGATTTGCTCCCCCAACACAAAAAGCATCCGCCGTTTTTAATGGCTTGGTAGATGGTCATACCGTTGAAGTAACCTTAGAGGATGGAACCATTCAAGCCTTTCAATTTTATGATGAAACTGTATCAGAAAAACTTCATAATATGAAAGAAAAGGATGCCTTTTCCTTTGTGTATTCAATAGATGAAAAAGCAGGTACTTTGACCATTCTGGAAATAAAATAAGTATAAGATAAATTGTTGCAGAAAAGGAGAAAAAATGGATTTATCATTTCGATTTGCAAAAGAAAAAGATGCATGTTTGATTTTGACCTTCATACGAGAATTGGCCAGTTATGAAAAAATGCTGGAGGAAGTCGTAGCGACAGAAGAACTTCTCAATGAATGGATTTTCCAGCAAAAAAAAGCAGAAGTGCTATTTGCCATGGTGGACGGAAAGGAAATAGGCTTTGCCCTATTCTTCCACAATTTTTCCACCTTTTTAGGGAAAGCGGGAATTTACCTTGAAGATTTATATGTGAAAGAAGAATACAGGGGCAAAGGCTATGGCAAAGAAATTTTAAAGGAACTGGCTAGGATCGCTGTGGAACGCAAATGTGGCCGCTTAGAATGGTGGTGCCTGGATTGGAATCAGCCCAGCATAGAATTCTATTTATCTTTGGGTGCAGAACCCATGAAAGATTGGACAGTGTACCGCCTTGCTGGGGAAACCCTGAAAAGTTTGGCAATGGAATAAATTCCGCCTTCCTTACATCAGATACAAAAAGCGCATGGATAAGTTAATTATCTCATGCGCTTTATTTTATCTAATGATACTCTTAAACATACTTTATTATTTAATTCACACTAGATTTTTAGAAAATATCCTCTCAGCGGCTAAAATGCCATCCACAGCGGCAGAAACAATTCCTCCTGCATAACCGGCACCCTCTCCCGTGGGATAAAGTCCCTTTGCCCAAGGGCTTGTACCGTCTTCCCCACGCAAAATCCGAATAGGAGAGGAGCTTCTGCTCTCCACAGCTGTCAATACAGCATCTTCCCGGTCAAATCCCTTTAATCGTTTTCCCATTTCAGGAATCGCTTCTTTCATGGCTTCCGTCATAAAATCAGGAAGGATTTCTGCTAAATTGCATTCCTTTGTATTTGGACGATAGCTTGGGACAATCATAGAGCTCTCCTTCGATGTACCAAGAAATGCCCCTATCCGTTGTATGGGGGCGGTATAATTTCCTCCACCCAAAGCAAAGGCCTTTTCCTCCAACTCTCTTTGAAAATACATCCCTGCTAAGGGGTGGTCAGAGCCAAAGTCCTTAGGGAATACCTGAACCAAAAGGGCCGAATTGGCATTTTCTCCATCTCTGGCATGTTCACTCATGCCGTTAACCGCCAATCTTCCTTCTTCGCTGGCTGCCGCCACCACATAGCCACCGGGACACATACAAAAGGTATACACACCTCTGCCTTTTTTTGTGGTATAAGTCAAACGGTAGTCAGACGGAGGTAATTCTTTGTCCCCTTCCCCATACTGGGCAATATCTATCATCCTTTGGGGATGCTCAATTCTTACACCCATTGCAAAAGGTTTCTGCTCTAACATGGCACCCTTTTGATATAACATTTCAAAGGTATCCCTTGCACTATGACCAATGGCCAAAACCACATCGTTGGTCTCAATGGTTTCACCATCTGATAGTACAACCCCCGCAACTTGTCCCCCTTCCACCAAAATATCCGAAACCTTGGCAAAAAAACGAACCTCTCCCCCAAGGGATAAAATCTTCTCTCGAATCTTCTGTACAACCCCTTGCAATAAATCAGTTCCAATATGGGGCTTTGCATCATATAAAATATCCTCTGGTGCACCTGCCGCCACAAATTCCTCTAAAACCTTTCGGCAACGTGGGTCTTTTATACGAGTGGTCAGCTTCCCATCGGAGAAAGTACCTGCGCCCCCTTCACCAAACTGCACGTTATTCTCAGGGTTAAGCCTTCCTTTTTCCCAAAAAAGAGAAATGGCGTTTTTACGGCTTTCCACATCTCCCCCACGTTCTAAGACAATAGGCTTCAAACCCATTTCTGCCAAAAGCAGGGCAGAAAACATCCCTCCGGGGCCAAAACCAACCACCACAGGACGATTTTTGCATTCAGCCTTCCCCTGGGGAAAAGAATATGACAAATCAGGGGTTACCGATATATTTTTCCCTGTTGCTTTGGAAAGCACCTTCTTTTCATTGGAAACCTCAACATCAATAACGAGAACATAATGAATTTGATCCTTTTTTCTGGCATCTAAAGAACGGCGGAAAATCTTTGTCTTTATCACGCCTTCAGCAGGAATACCCAAAGCTCTTGCTGCTCTTTTTTTCAGCTGTTCTTCAGTCCCATTCACAGGCAGTTTTAAATCAGTAATTCTTATCATATTCTTCCTGCCTCTCTCCATAATAAACTTCCTTTAAAGCCAACCCCTTGGCTGGGGCAGTAAATCCGGCTTTTTCTCTATCCAAGGCCGCAAAAATAGCGGGGATTTCTTGGGGCTGTCGTTTGCCCTCTCCCACCTCAATCAGTGTACCTGTCAATATTCTAATCATTTGATATAAAAATCCATTTCCATGATAGGAGATGGTTATTTTATTCTCTGTGCAATGAAAATCAATCTTATATATTTTCCGCACTGTGGATTTTTTCATACGCTTATTGGCACAGAAGCTTTTGAAATCATGTTCTCCAAGAAACAATTTGGCAGCCACCTGCATTTTATCCACATCCAAAGGCTTTTCACACCAAAAAACATACTTTCTTTCAAAAACTGGTGGCTTTTTACTATTCCAAATGGCATATTCATAGGTTTTTGCCTTGGCACTCAAGCGACTGTGAAACCTTGGAGGCACCTCCTCCAAAGAATGAACGCCAATATCCTCAGGAAGTCTTTCATTAATGGCATCCATGAGTCTCTCCTCTGAGTCATCCCATTCCATATGAAAATTGGCAACCTGCCCGTACGCATGGGTTCCCGCATCCGTTCTACCAGAGCCAAAAACCTCAGTAGGGCACCCCGCCAAAGCGGATATGATGCCCTCCAATTTTTCCTGAATGGTGTTGTCTGTGTTTCCTTGTTTCTGCCAGCCGTTATATCGCCCGCCATCATAGGCAAGTATCATCTTATAATTTTTCATCATAGCACTTGTTGAATCCCATTTAATATTTTAGGTACAAACTGCTTTTTTCTCGAAACCATGCCGGGAAGGTAAATCCAATTTTCTTCTGCTGTTCCACAAAAAGCTGCATCCACAATGTCCTTTGCCTTGTCTCCAACAAAAACCAACTCCGAAGATTCTGTTAATATATTGGTTAAAAGGAAAAACAAAACATCACAACTACCCTTAATAGACTCCATATAAAGGGCAATTTTTGTGCGAAGCTGGCTCAACTCCTCCTGATCCAGTGAAGAAATCTGGCCCACCCCAAAAGTTAAGCCACTACCACTAAATTTCTTAAAATCTTGATAAAAAATTTCCTGAGGTGCCTTATCTCCCAAAGAACTACCTGCCCGAAACATCTTTTCTGCATATTCTTGAATCTCGATTCCTGCAATTTTTGCTACAGCCTCAGCAGCCTCTCTATCCTTCTGTGTGCAAGTGGGAGAGCGGAACATCAGCGTATCTGATAATATGGCAGAGCATAATAACCCTGCAACTTTCGGCTCGATTTCCACCCCGTTTTCCCGATACATTCCATAAATAATGGTTGCAGTACATCCAACGGGTTGGTTGCGGAAATAAACCGGCATAGCAGTTTCCAAGCTTCCCAAACGATGATGGTCGATAATTTCAATAATTTCCGCTTCGTCAATTCCATCTACCGCCTGAGTCTTTTCATTGTGGTCAACCAAAATAATTTTTTTCTTCTCCATATCCAATAGAGAACGGCGAGAAAGCATTCCACAATAATTTCCGTCCTGATCTAAAACAGGAAAATCTCTGTGTCTGATTTTAGATAAAACAGACTTTATATCAGAAATAAAATCATCCTTATGGAAGGCAATCAAACCTTCTTTTCGCATAAAATAACCAACGGGAGTGCTTTGGCTCATTAGTCTTGCAGTCATATAGGTATCATGGGGTGTACTGATAATTTTACAGTTGTTCTCAACTGCCAGTTTTTGAATTGTCTTAGAAACAGGAGCACCCATACAAACAACAATACAGCCTGCCTTCATTTCAATACAGCAAAGCTGACTTTCAAAACGATTCCCGGTGATAACAATATCCCCTTCTTCAATATAGGATTCCAATAAATCAGGATTCGCCGCACCAATTAATATTTTCCCCTTCGTAACCGTATCATCTTCATCCCCGATAATCATTTTACCATCGATGGTATCCAGAATGTTTGTATACTTGGTGTGAGACATAGCCAAAATATGAGTTTCATAAACATCCATATTGGCTGTGGCGATATCCTTAACGGAGATTATCCCTTCAAGCTTTCCATCCTGCACCACTGGCATAGTGGCATCTCCTAAGTCACGCATAGTGTTCCATGCTTTTTTTAAGGAAAGCCCTTTGCTAATGGAAGGGGTTGATTTAATGGTAATATCTCTTACCTGTGTGCCAACGTGACCCAGAAAACCGGGATCCGCTACATCAAAATACTCAAGAACAAATTTTGTTTCATTATTGATTTCCCCTGCTCTTCTTGCCGCAAAATTTCCTTCCTTTAACCTGTTTTTTAACTCTGCATAAGCAATCGCAGAACAAATAGAATCCGTATCAGGGTTCTTATGTCCAATAATATAAACAGTTCTTTCTTTATGCATGTATTTTAACCTCCTAATGAGCCCTCTAACAAAACAATGATAGCCTCTTCCATAAATGGCATTAAGAATATCCTCATGCCATATCATTGCCGTAAAAACTTCTTTACCTTTTCATAGATACTATCTACAACTTCTCAATCTTTATCACAGGTTAATGTTATAATCTTATCCTTGCCCGCCAAAGAAACCAAAAAACAAGTAAAAAAATGACGGTAAAAGGCTTTTTGGCTATTGATGAATTCAGTATAGCCGTAAAACCTTGTACCGTCAACATGTTTTGTTTGCATGCTCCCTATTTTGTGCAACCCTCAATAACACCTTTATATTTGTTATTTTTCTAACACTTTTGCCTCATCCTTATATCACACGTATGACATGATCGTTGGGTATAAAACAATGGCGCACATAACCAAACCAACTACATAAGGTATTGCAACGATAGGTACAATAAACCCACACAATGTCATGAGCAATCCACCGAAAAAGAATACTTTCCCACCTAATCTTTGTGTCTTATTCCATACCATTTCACTGCTCAGTGCCCAAGGTGTCCTAACACCGGTAAAAAAGTTTGATTTCACTTTTGGCAACATGTTACCAAGAAAAACGAACAGCAGTCCAACTCCACCACTGACAACTCTAGGTATAGAGATTCTTCCGGGATACAGGCTTTCCGAAAGTGAGATTGCCATGATGGCAGCCATAAAAATCACAATCATGAGAATAATATTTTCATAGGCTAAAAAGAACTTTTCATAATTTTTCTTTCTTGGGTCAATTTTTGGCACAAGAGGCATAAGAATTCCCATTACCAAACATAATCCCGCAATAATATATAATTGCCACTTGTCATCATAACGTACTCCACCCATTGCATCCCATTGCATGGGCACCAATGCAGGAAGCTTTTGGTAAACCAAGCTTACCATTATAATAGGCAGTACGGAAAAAAAATAGATTGCTATTCTTTTTTTACTCATTTTTATCCCCTCCTGCAAAAGCAGTAATCCAGCTTAAAATTTCTTCAAAAACTGTCATGTTTAAATCATAATAAATATACTTTCCTTTTTTCTCATCCATTATCAACCCAGCATTTTTTAATACAGATAAATGATGAGAAATAGTCGCCCCAGTAGCCTCAAAGTGCTCTCCTATTTCCCCCGCAGTTCTCTCTCCTGATTTCAGTATATCCAAAATCTCCCGCCGGGTTGGGTCACCAATTGCTTTTAATGTTTTTTGAAGTCCCAATGCATCACCCCACTTCATTTAGATGTTTATCTAAATATAAAATAGCACAAATGTAACCTTTCGTCAATAACATTTAGATATGTGTCTAAATATTCCATAACATTTAACTACTCTCCTATTACAAAATACTTAAAGTTACCAAATTAACAATACATTATAAAAACCGCAGACAATCTCTACGGTTTTCTGGGGTTCGCATATCAAACTAGGCTTCTAACAAGCTATTAAAAAAGAAGAACCCATAAGTTTTCTACGTTTCAACACCCTCCTTCACAGCCATTCCTCAGGGTGAATCATTGCATCTTGTAATGATTCAAAAAATTGCTTTAAGTGATAACCATCTATTGTTGCATGATGCACTGTTACCGATAAAGGCATATATATCTTCCCCTCTTCTTCCACAAACTTTCCTGATTCAAAGCTGGGAAAATAATAGTCCTTTATTCCATGGTTATGGAGAGAAAAGCTTTGGAACGTAAACCAAGGGATACAAGAAATAATGTAAGCATTGGGTAAGGGAACTCCTTTTGAAGACAGCACGCCATGGCTGTCACCATATTCCTTGACATCCCTCTCATAATTCTCATAAAACCCTGAAAAATCCTTGCAAAATTCTGTCCAAAGTAGTGATGTTGTTTTGTCATCCTGATGAAACTGAGGATAGGCTGGAGTTAGTTGCTTCCACGTACCTAAAACACCATCTTTCATCCCTACTCTAAACTCGTCAATTCCTTGTATTGCTCTCGTGACTAACCACAAATAAGCAGGGAAAAATTTGAACCCTCGTTCCTTTAATTTCTGTCTCAAAACAGTAACGTTCATTTTTACATCAACAGTATAACTTGTTGGAGCCATCTGGGTATAGTAATAGAATACTTGTGCTCTTGGCCAACTTTCCATTTTAATAGGAACAAATTCTTCATTACACGTCATACCTTTGTCACCCATAAGCCATCTTTGGTGCACCCAAAATAAAGCTCTCCTCTGCGCAGTATTGGAATGCGTACCTCACTCCCTTGTTCAGGGTACAATCGAACAAGGAGAACCTTATCATAAGTCACATAAGCAACAAAAGAAATAAAGTGCTCTTTTTTCATCTCATGGGGAAAGGTAATATAATAATCGTTCTCTATTTTTTCCACATTTAAATAATGTTCATCATCTGCAGGCTTAGGAACCAAAGCAGTCATTTTGCGTCCACAACAGGATATTTCCGCTTCCCCTGTGGCTGTAATCACGTTTCCGCAATTGGGACACATATAAAATTTTATCTTTCTCATATTTCCTCCGTCTGTATTGTTGGGTTCCAAGTCTCCCAATAATATCTTTTCAATATTTACATTTAATACCACTGATAATTCATTGAGCAATGATACGTCAGGGCATCCCAACCCACGTTCCCATTTCGAAATTGTCTTATCACTTATATTCATGGCATCTGCAAGCTGTTTCTGTGTCATATTCTTTTCTTTACGCAGATCAAGAATGAGCTTTCCTACCTTATTGCAATCCACTACTGCCACCTCCGTATACCATTATAAACGAATTCTTTTAACAAACCAATCAACGCTCCGTAGAGTTTTTATTCTACAATAAAAAAACGACAAGTTCTCCTAAAGAAAACTTGCCCTTCCGCTTAAGGCGCCACCCGGATTTGAACCGGGGAAAGAGGTGTTGCAGACCTTTGCCTTACCACTTGGCTATGGCGCCATAAATATAAAGTTATTATAGTATTTTCCATTTCAAACGTCAACCCCTTTTTTTGTCACTTTCTGCACAAAAAAATTCAAAATATTCATTTGGGGTATATATTTCTTTTTCCTTCAGCCTGTTGCTCCATAAATCTTAACAATTCTATCAAAATCATGCCTCCTCTTACCCTTTATCTGTCCAATATACTTTTGTTAATAATGCTACATAATCAAAATAATTATAAAATGAATATATACATATAATATTCTAAAAATAAACTAAATAATTTTACAAATTACACATAACATTTATGCATAAAGCAAGCCTTTGAAGTCCTTAAAAATAAGTAAATATACTATTTCAATAATTTTATTCATTAACGTTCTCAGAGTAAAAAATATCGTTATAAAAAGTGAATATTTTAGTGGACAGAAACCAAAACAAATGTTAAAATAAAAAAACGTTCCGATTTTTAACGATTTTTTTAACAATCCCCCTGTAGGTTGACGTGAAATTTAGTATTTTAAAATCACGTATAATATTTCAATCTAAAATAAAAAAAGGAGGTAAGAATTTTCGTCAATATAGACGGAAAGGTAAAAAAATGAATAATCAAAATGAAAAACTGTATGTTAGTGTAAAAACAGGTGATCCAAGTTCTATCGGACTTCTTGGATTAGCCATGGTAACCCTTGTAGCATCTTCACAAAAGCTAGGGTTTACCAGTGATTTGTCCTTCATTCTGCCCTGGGCAATATTTCTTGGTGGTATCGCCCAACTATTTGCAAGCGTTTTAGACTTTAAAAAAGAGAATGCTTTTGGAGGAACAGCTTTTGGGGCTTATGGATTTTTCTGGTTAGGTGTGGCCATGAGCTGGATGATGAAGCTTGGTATGTTTGGTGCAGAAGTGACCAGCAAAATTGATGCAAAACAGTTAGGTATTGCCTTTTTAGGCTATTTAATTTTTAGCATCTTTATGACCTTAGGTGCAACCCGTACCAACAAAGTTTTATTCTTCATCTTTGTAGCTGTAGATTTTCTACTTATTGGCCTTACCGGTAGCACACTTGGTTTTATGCCAGAGCCTATGCATCAATTGGCCGCTTGGTCAGAACTTGTTGTTGCAATTTTATCTTTCTACTTATCAGGAGCACTTATACTTAATATGCAATTTGGCTACGAATTTTTGTGGATTGGAAAACCGATTCACTGTTTTGAAAAGAAATAATATAAGTTTCTTCTAAAAAGCCTGAATTCAGGCTTTTTTTAATGTGCTTTTTCTGTTTTTCATTCTCATAATATCTTTTTTCATTTAAAACTAATTGTTTCATTTTGTCGTACAAAAAAAACTCTTACGACTCCAAATTATCTTTACTTATCTTTTATACTTTCACATCATTTCTCTAATTTTATAGAAGTTAAATAATTATTAAAATAAATTCCTCAGCATTAAATAAAAAAAACGCCTTAAATCAGCAAATGCTAATTCAAGACGTATCTCTTGCAAGGCGCCACCCGGATTTGAACCGGGGATAGAGGTGTTGCAGACCTTTGCCTTACCACTTGGCTATGGCGCCAAAATATGATCCGTGCGGGATTCGAACCCGCGTTACCGCCGTGAAAGGGCGGTGTCTTAACCCCTTGACCAACGGACCATAAATACTCCCCGTGTTGGATTCGAACCAACGACCCTCCGGTTAACAGCCGGATGCTCTACCGCTGAGCTAACGAGGATCAGTCAAATGATCTAGCCTTCGATAAAATATCCTCTTATACTGGGGATGCTCAATCGCAAGGCGATCGAATTGCAAAAAATTGAAATCTGGCAACCATCTACTTTCCCAGGCAGCTTCCCACCAAGTATCATCGACCGTTTAGGTCTTAACCGACGTGTTCGGAATGGGAACGGGTGTGTCCCCTAAACGCATCATCACCAGA
>JAEZPX010000160.1 GCA_023413275.1 Bacillota bacterium
TTCCCAGTCGAAAATATGCTCCGGGTCTTCTCTTGTTTGTCGCAACAATTTGGGCATACGTTCTTTACGCAATTCATGAATTTCCTCAAAAATATACCAACGAAGATGACTCATCTTCACAGCTAAATTCATGGACTCATTCATTTGCAGCAATCGTTCTTTCAGTTTCTGTGCCGTGAAGATAACTTTTCCATCATATTCAATATCTGTAAAGGAAATATGGGATAAAGGAACTTCTTTCCCGTATCTATCTAATATTTTTATAAATGCTTCCGACATTTTAAAGGTCATAGCTTGCTTTTTCAATTCTTTTTCTGTGGCATTCTCACAAGAAATCAACTGCTCCGTTTGATCGTAACGGGTACAAAATGTTATTTTATCCGATAAACCATTCCTAACCAAATCATCAAACACAACAGACTTCACTTCATCCTCACCCAACTCCGGCAATACATTTGAAATGTACTGTTCAAAAAGTGTATTGGGTGACAAAATGATGATATCAGAGGATTGTAATCGATTTGACAAACCCTGATACTTCAAATAAGCCACACGGTGCAAAGCGATGGAAGTTTTACCGCTCCCCGCAATTCCTTGCACCATGAGCAAATCGTGGCTCATATTCCGAATGGCAATATCTTGATCTCTCTGAATGGTTTCTACAATGGTTTTCATTTTGGTGGATGCATTTCCCGATAATAATTTTCGTAAAAACTCATCAGCAATCTGAACATCCGCATCAAAAAAATACTGAAAGACTCCCTTCTTTATTTCATATTGACGCTTTAGGGTAATGTCACCGGAAATACGTCCTCCCGGCGCATCATAATAGGCATTTCCCGTTTCAAAACGATAAAATAGACTGGCAATAGGAGATCGCCAATCGTAGATCAAGATTTTTTCGTCTATATCATGAAATAATGTTCCTCTGCCAATATAAACCGATTCCCACCAATCTTCTTCTTTGATACAAAAGTCAATTCTGGCGAAATAAGCTGATTGCAATAATCGCTCATAAAGCTTTATCTTTTTCGTACCTGATTCTATTGCAAATGCATTGCTAGCTAAGGGTTGATAAAACTGACTTAGCCCAATGGCGCCATCAAAATCGTCTGCTGAATGAGAAGCATTTTCCCACATCTCTTTGTTTGTTTCCCGCAACGCTTCCTTGTTTTTCACGCTGTTTTTCTTCGCCTCTTCTAATTGTTCTGAAAGTATTTGGCGAATGTTATGGTAATGGGCAATCTCGACGGTCTGCTCCTGTTCAAAGTTTTCCAAATTAACACCTCACTCTAGATTTTTGTAGCAAGCTTCTTAGTCTAGTCTTTAGACTCTTCTATAATTGTCCACTCTATTCCCAAGGGATTCTTCAGAATAACTGCCTGCAAGACACAGACGAAACATACCAGTAGCTTCACGTCCAATGTAGTCTATTAAGTCATCTTCTTTTTCAATCAAACCTCTACCCAAAAGATGATTTGAAATTTCTCCCAAGATATAGCAATGGGTATTATGGAGCACTCGTTTTGTCTTTTCTGCATCGGGAGATTGCCCATAAATCTCTTCCCATATCTCACATATAATTTGATTCATTTTTTGATTGATTTGTTCCAGCAACTCCACATCTTTCTGGGGACGATTTCCATCAATATTTTCATGCCATGACAACCAGAACCATCCCTTATTCTTAAGATACATTTCTCCAAAGGCCTGAAAAAAAGAAGTAAGTTTTTCCTCCGGTTTTCTTGCCTTGTTTATTTTTTGAATGAGCATTTCCATAAAAATTCTCTGTATTGCCATATGTGTTTCCCATAACAAATCACTATAGGAGGGGAAATAATTATATAAATTCGTATGGGCACAACCTAATGTTCGTGCTATTTGCCGAAGATTAAGACCACGCAAATCGTTTTTATCCCATATCAAATTCAGAGTGGTTTCCACAATTTGCTCTTTTGTTAAATTCTTTTTCATGCTGCACCTCCCAACAATGCCCATGTTAATTACCAGTGGTAATGAGAGTATACAACTACCAAATGCACTTGTCAATACAAAAGCTATACAACTAAATGCGTATAAACGACATTTAAAAAACATGAAGTTTTTCTAGTAATAATCCTCCACGTAACAAAGGTCACCTGTTATTTCCCATTCAAAGATTAAAATCGACTAAGCTTTAAGATATCCTAATAATCCTAAAACTTAGTCGATTGCGTTTATTTTCTTAATATACAGTTAAATTCTCCATGCTTGTTTCTATTGATCCCTTCATGCTTCAAAATGTTCCTTAGCATTAGCCACATAAAGAATAGAAGTTTTATATTTTGGTACTTACCAGTTTTATTTGGAACTCATTGTATCTACAATAGAAAGCTCACGTATTCGTTTCATAGGGTGATTTACAGCAATCAAGACAGAAATAATTACAATTCCAAGTATAATCCCCAGTTCAACGAACGGAATCTTCCATGGCTCTCCCCAATAAAATGTTATCATCTTTTCATAGAGAAGCTTATTGGAAATCAATCCCAGCGCACTTCCCCAAAAACCCCCTACAATAGCATACGTCGAAGCTTCAGCGACAATCATCTTTTTCATCTGCTGATTGCTTAATCCAATGGCACGAAAGGCACCATATTCTTTCATGCGGGCTGAAACACTCATGGAAATGCTATTCACAATATTAAATATGGTAATGAGAGCAATCAAAGTCATAAACCCATAAATAAACAACCCAAAGGAATAATAAGAGCCTAATACACTGCGATTTCCCAATCGTTCATCTGAAAAAATATATCCACCAGAACCTACGGATGCATGAATCAAATCCACATCCTCTTGTGTTGCATTTTTCGATAACTGCAGATCAATAATCGTAAAGTCTGTATTACCCGTTAACTGCTTGAAGGTATCTTCAGAACAAATAATAGTCCCAACATCAGGAGCATTTTGAAAAGGGCTGGATGAAAGAGTTCCCACAATTTCAATATCAATAGAACGGTTGTCTATAAGTGCCGTTACTGTATCCCCCACTTTAGGAGTACTCCCCTGCTGCTCAAAAACGCTTAAACCAGTATTCGCCTCTTGCTGAACCCTTTGTAAAGATCCCTCCAACAAATAGTCTTTTGCCC
Organism: Bacillota bacterium; assembly: GCA_023413275.1. GTDB lineage: Bacteria > Bacillota > Clostridia > Lachnospirales > Anaerotignaceae > Chakrabartyella. Next base: position 3,132 of record JAEZPX010000160.1, read on the forward strand.
AATCAAATTGGTGCTTCTCATAGGAAATCACATCAACGTTTTTTTCCATACCATTTAATTGAATGGGAACATTGTAGGCAAACATCCTTCCATATGCCCGTTTCACCGCTGGATTTCCCTCCAAATCCTTCAATAGATTATCGCTAATGGAACAACTATGATCAGGACTCACAATGGATATATCCGGTGTCCAAGGTTTTAGCGGCTTTAGGGCATGGTTCATAAAATCAATGGTAACGGAAAAAGAGAGAAACAGAATAATGCTAAGTGAATAGGAACCCACCATTAGCACAAAATTCCGTTTGCTTGATTTGGCGTGGTGAATGCCCAATGCAGTATCAACTTTAAAGAAAGCGGTACTGGCGGCTTTCTTTCCACGAAACAATTCATTGTTGACCCCTGATATGGCTGCCAAAGGCGAAACTCTCGATGCTCTTTTCGCCGGTGAACGGGCGGCAAAAAAAACTGTTAAAGCGCCTACACAGATACCGGAGATAATACTGGGAAAACTAATGGCAAAGGCAGGCATCCCAATAAAATACTCAGGACTTAAATAGCGTAGCATGGCACACAATATCCAAATCACCATCACACCCACCCCAACACCTGCCGGAATGGCAAATTTGCACCAACCAAAAGCCTCTTTCCCCACGAGTCTCATCACTTGTTTTGGAGTAGCACCGATGCATCGCATCATACCGAAAAATTCAGTGCGTTGCGCAACATTGCTGTTCAAACTGCTTGCAATCATCATGATCCCTGCCATTAATACCAGCAAAAACAGTATGAATGCCGAGCCATAAATCTGGAGCATAAAGGAATTTCCGCTTTGACCAAGTAAGCCGAGGAGCTTGGTATTTTCGGAAACCTGATTCTCTGAAAGTCCTAATTGGGCTATTATATCGCTAATTGCATTATTTATATTACAGCGGGTGGAAAACTGAACATAATATATGCTGTTAAAGTATGTGGAATCGTCCTTTTCATTCTCATGATATATGGAGCGAAACCCATCTGTAGTCAGAAAAATACCATACGAATCTTCTTCCATTGTTTTCGAAACATTCTTTAAAAACCCTGAAATTGTAACTTGAAATTTACCAACAGGGGTTTCCACAAAAACCAAATCTCCAATTTTTAAATCCATTGTAGTTTTGGCATTTTCACTTATCAATGCCTCACTATCTTTTTTGGGAAATGAGCCCTCAGTAATCATGTCCGTTTGCATCTTAGTAACCCAACTCTCTTCGCTACCGCAAAGAATTACATTCTTACCCTGTAGGGAATACCCCTGTTCCCCGCTATAATTCAGAACGCCATACCAAGAATACGCCTCGACCTCAGGCCGTGCAGATATCAATCTTGCTTGTTCCTCACTGATATCACGGAACGAAACATGCCAGTTCCCATCTTCCATCCGCGCTTGCATAATCTGACTTCTGATAAACATATCTGCCATCCCAAAAATAACAGTAACCAGAAACACCGCTAAAACGATACAAAATATAGACATTCTATTCTGTTTTCTATGAACTCTCGAAGAAATAGGGACAAGGTCAAGATAGCTTTTCATCGGCTTTCCCTCCCAAATCTGTAAGAATTCCATCAGATACACGCAATACACGGTCAGCAGATGCAGCCAAGCTCATATTATGGGTAATCATTAAAATCGTCTGCTGATAATGACGAGATGCCCGAATCAACAAATCCATAACATCCTGACTATTTTTACTATCCAAATTTCCCGTAGGCTCATCGGCAAGAATTAATTTGGGTCGAGTAATCAAAGCACGTCCAATTGCAACTCTCTGCTGCTGTCCCCCTGATAATTGGCTGGGCAAATGATGTCGTCGCTCCTCTAAGCCCAGCACTTCCAAAATTTCATCCACTTTCTCTGGCTCTGGTTGGCGATAGTCCAAAAGAATAGGAAATACTATATTTTGTTCCACAGTCAATTCAGAAACTAACTGAAAAGACTGAAACACAAACCCGATATTTCGGCGTCTAAAAATGGTACGCTGTTCTTCTTTCATAGAAAACAGTTCGTTTCCATCGATATAAATGTTTCCATAAGTGGGTGAATCTAAAGCACCGATGCAATTCAATAGTGTACTCTTTCCCGAACCGGACTCCCCAACCACCGCAACAAATTCACCCTGTTTCACCGTAAAGGATACATCCCTTAAGGCTTCAACCCGACTTTCACCTGATCCATAAGTCTTACTTAAATGTTGTATTTTTAGAATCTCCATACTGCATACCTCCTTTCTATATAGAATAGTAGATGAACCTTACATTCAGGTGAATTATAAGCTTACAGTTCTGTAAGAAAGGATAAAATGAACACAGTGCCTTCTCCCAAGGTGCTTTGAACAGAAAGAACACCTCCCTGTTCCTCAATAATAAATTTCGCCAAAGATA
>JAEZPX010000242.1 GCA_023413275.1 Bacillota bacterium
CTCTGGTACGTATCGTAACACGGTTATGTTTGGGAATATAGCTATCCACAATACCAACTTTTAATCCCCACGTCTTGGGTCTTTCAAGGCTCATCATATCTTTACCGCCGGCAGAGGTATAATATCCCTCAGTGAAACCCCCACGGTTAAATAGCTGAGTCAAAGCCTTCATATCTTCAGATGACACCTGATAATGATCTGGATCATCAAAATACAAATCAATATATTTCCTATAAATGCCTGTAACTCCCGCCACATATTCAGGATTTTTCATCCGTCCTTCAATTTTCAAAGAGGCAATTCCGGCCTCTATCAGCTGGGGCAAAATCGTCACCGTCTGAATATCCTTTGGCGAAAGCAGATAACCTTCTTGCAATTTGTCTGCGCCCTTATAAAGGGTATAGGGTAACCGACAGGTTTGGGCACACCGTCCACGGTTGCCACTTCTACCTCCCAAAATACTGCTCATGAGGCACTGTCCGGAATAGCAAACACATAAAGCTCCATGAATAAAGGTTTCAATTTCAGCCTCTGCCTGTTGTGTGATTTCACTGATTTCTTCCAAGGAAAGCTCACGGCTTAACACAATTTTAGAAAATCCTAAGCTCTCCCAATAACGAACATCTTCCAAAGAGTTCGCTGTCATTTGAGTACTGGCATGCAACGGTAACTCCGGATAGTTCTCCCGAATTATTTTTGCTGCTCCACTATCTTGAATAATTAGAGCATCAACACCCATCTTGTTTAGTTTTCCAACAAAATCGACTAATTCTTTTAATTCTTCTTCCTTATATAATGTATTAATCGTAACATATACCTTTACACCTCTTAGGTGGCAATAATCGCATGCCTCTTCCAATTCCTCTAATGAGAAATTTCCAGCGAATTGTCTCGCACTAAAAAGCTTTCCTCCCAAATAAACGGCGTCACAACCATTGTTTACTGCCGCCTTCAAACTCTCCATAGAGCCTGCTGGAGCCAATAATTCAGGCTTATTCCTTGCAGACATTTTCATTCTCCTCTCTAAAAAAGCGTTTACTGAATCTTTATATTTCTATAAAATGAACGCTTTACTATCCATTATATCAAATTTTATTATTACCAAAAAAGCAAATCACCTTTCGTATTATAACGAAAGGTCTGAGGCTTTTATTCTTTATTATTAAATAATTTATTTCATTTAACTCTTTTATAAAAAAGTAAAACCTATTTTCTGCGGAGTTTTTCTCTTTTTGCTTTTAGAATCATTAACCGCTCCGCCCGTCCCCCCTTTAATCCCATGGGATAATAATGAGGTCTTTCTGCTGTTTGTAAAAGAGGTTCCAATTTCAGTTCCTCCTTCTCTTCCGGTTTTTCCTCCTTGATATCTTCCACCGGCTCTTCCTTCATCTCATCAAACTTTTCTTCAAAATCTATTTCAAATACTTCTCCAAACTCCTCAAGAGATGGTTTCTCTATTACTTGAATCTCTTTCACAGGCTGATTAGATTTCTCTTTTAATTCTGCAATCTCCAGTCTGGCTACATCCAATTGAAAAACCAGCTCCTCAAGTCTCGTACTTAAACCTAAAATACGACCCTCAAGCTCGGCAACTTTTTCTTTTTCTTTAAAGTAATCATCTGCCACGTTTAAAGCCGCCAAAACATAAGCAAGACTGGTATCCATCTTTACTGCCGCTGCATTTTTACGAATTTCCACTATTTTATCATCTATGTATGAGGCAACAGCCTGCATATGTATTTCCGTCTCTTCCCCCACAAGCGTAAAGGACTTTCCATCTACAAAAATTTTAATTCTGTTTTTCAAAAAACTGCACTCCTCTCTCTCGCCCTTTACAAAATATGTAAAAATCCCACAAGTTTTATAAATACTCTATAAAGACTTGATCCAACGTACTCGTTGTAATCTCAAAATGAAAATGCAATTCTATCTTGCATTTTTATAAAATGCCATTTATAACTATGCATCTTTTCAACATCTTAAGTATGAAAATGTGTCTGCCAAATTCTATAACATCAGCCTTTTTAGAAGGCTTCGTTCCTGCCTATTAGTGTCTGCTTCTTGTTCTTTGTGATTTACTTTTAAGAAACATTTATTTTTATAATTATATCATATCTGCCATCAGTACGGAATGCTTTTTTATAATAAAAAAACCTTTTGGCAGGGTTTCCCCTGCCAAAAGGCCGTCAATATTTAGGATCAAATAGTGTTATTTGTAATTTTTCGCAAATTCGAAACCAATTTCAAATGCTTTCTTGTTATCAGGGATAAATTTTGCTTTCGCGCCCCCGAAAACATGAGCAAATGCATCATCAATGCTTTCCACTTTTACAGAACCGGTTGCCTGAATAACAGCACCCAAAAGAATAATGTTTGCCAATTTTGCACTGCCAAATTCCTGTGTTGCCATGGAGTTTGCAGGAACATTCATCACCTGGATATTGCTTCTTTCTTCCTTCAAAACAGCCAAATCAGAATTTGCAATCAAAACGCCGCCATCACCAAGGATGTCAACAAATTTATCTAAAGAAGGCTGATTCATTGCAATCACACAATTTGCATCACTGGTGATTACAGGAGAGCCAATTGATTCATCAGATACAATAACATGGCAGTTCGCTGTACCACCACGCATTTCAGGACCATAGGAAGGGCACCATGAAACCTCATGACCCTCTAACATGCCTGCGTAAGCCAGGATCTTACCCATGGAAAGTGTACCCTGACCGCCGAAACCTGCACAACAAATTCTCTGTGTATTCATATTATTTGCCCTCCTCTGCAGTGATGTCCTTGTAAACGCCAAGAGGATAGTAAGGGATCATTTTTTCTCTTACAAATTCCATAGATTTTACAGGTGTAAGACCCCAGTTTGTAGGACAAGTAGAAACAACCTCTACAAATGTAAAGCCAAGACCTTGCTTCTGAATTTCAAAAGCTTTTCTAATTGCCTTTTTTGCCTGAGTAACCTGAGCAGGTGTGGAAATACTTACTCTTTCAATGTAAGCAGGACCATCTAAAGTTGCAAGCATTTCGGAAACACGGATGGGGTTACCGTTGATTTTAGGATCACGGCCAGCCTTTGCAGTTGTTGCCTTCATGCCTGGCAATGTAGTAGGCGCCATCTGGCCACCTGTCATACCATAAATACCATTGTTGATGAAAACAGTAGTGATTTTTTCGCCTCTTGCAGCTGCATGAACGATTTCTGCAGTACCGATGGAAGCCAAGTCACCGTCACCCTGATATGTCATAACCAATTTATCGGGATGTACTCTTTTAATACCAGTTGCAGTTGCGGGAGCACGACCATGTGCACACTGAATTGCATCGAAATTAAAATATTTGTTTGCAAATACAGCACAACCAACAGGAACTGCTGCAATTGCGTTTTTGTCTTCGCCCATTTCCTCTAAAACTTCTGCTACAAGTCTGTGAACGATACCATGTGCACAACCAGGACAATAATGCAATTTTACATCAGTTAAAGCTTTGGGTTTTTGAAATATAACTGCCATTATTTGTCACCTCCCATAACTTTCTTACCAAACTCAACAATTTCATCTACCGCAGGAACGATACCACCTGTTCTGCCATAGAACTCAATTTTGTTTTTATCGTTACAAGCATAAGCAACGTCTTGAACCATTTGTCCCATGCTCATTTCCACGTCAAGATATTTTTTAATGTTCTTGTCCCATTTATCAAAAGCTTTTACAGGGAAAGGCCATAGTGTTTTTGGTCTAATCATACCAACTTTAAAGCCTTCTTCTCTTAAATAGCTGATTGCAGTTCTTACAATTCTGGAGGATGTACCATAGGATACGAATGCATATTCAGCATCATCCATCAGGTATTCTTCCCAAGCCTGCTCATTTGCTTCAATCTTTGCATATTTCTCAAAATGTCTCTTGTTCCAAGCTTCACAATCAGCAGCTTCGATAACCAAGTTTTCTACCATATGCTTCTCGCCGTCGCCCTTACCGGTCAATGCCCAGTCTTTAGGAGGCAATTCTTTTTTACAAACATAGTTGAATTCAACGGGCTCCATCATCTGGCCAATCAAACCGTCAGCCAAAATGATAACTGGTGTTCCGTAGTAATCAGCCAAGTCAAAAGCTTCCATAACCATATCTACAGCTTCCTGTACGGATGCAGGTGCCATAACGATATCATGATAGTCACCGTTGGATCCACCTTTTACAGTCATGTTATAGTCAGCTTGACCGGGTTGAATTGTACCCAGACCAGGGCCGCCACGCATCATATTAATAATTACCGCAGGCAAGCCAGCATTAGAAATATAGCCGATGCCTTCCTGCTTCAAAGCGATACCGGGGGAAGAAGAACTTGTTAAAACACGAGCGCCTGCACCTGCAGCACCATAAACCATGTTGATTGCCGCAACTTCAGACTCAGCCTGAACAAACACACCGCCAACCTTGGGTAATTCGCTGGATAAGTATTCTGGAACTTCACTCTGAGGAGTTATCGGATAGCCAAAAAAGTATCTGCAACCCGCCTCAATCGCTGCCTTACCAACTGCTTCATTGCCTTTCATTAAAACCTTTGCCATTGAAATTTCCTCCTCTCTGTTAGTCAAGTTTTTCTACTGTAATTGCACAGTCTGGACACATTTTTGCACAGCTTGTGCAAGCGATACAATCGTCATTTACTGATTCTGCAGGGTTATAGCCTGCAGCATTAATTTTGGTTTCGGAAAGCTTCAGCACATGCTTTGGACAAACAGAAACACAAAGTTCACAGCCCTTACAGAGCATTTCGTTAATGATTACTCTACCTTTTGCCATTCAAATACACCTCCATAAATATTTAAATTTACATCCAGGTTTTTCTCATATAAAACTTCATAGGGAACAATTCACCGGAAAGCCCTTGAGGTATTTCTTCCGTCATTAATTCCTCAACATAAGAAACATACCTTACAGGAATCCCCGTTTGCTTTGTTACCTCTCTCAAAACCCTATCCCCGTCCAAAAGACACTGTGGAGTAGTCTCTCGAATCAGGTTTGTATTGTTAATAAAACCTGTCACCTTCAAACCCGACGAAAACTCAAGCTTCTCCATTTGCTCGATAATCCCCTCTGGTGTGGACGTATCAGGACGATACGCATTGACAACCATAAAAAAATCTACTTCCGCATGGTCCAAAATGGGTTTTAAACGACCAAGCACCTTTGTCCCCACATCGTTTCCCCCCAAGTCAACGATGTAATCAAAGCTGTGATCCCTCGCCGGCATTGTCATAGCCGCAGAAACTGCAGGTACATCCAGCCCGTCCCCCTCAATTGAAGAGGATATCACCAAAATACCCGCCTTTTCTAATTCCTTCTTTTTTTCCCTAGAGCGAAAATAAACATTTACGATATCTAAATCGGCAATGGCAACCTTTCGGTTATATCCAGCGAGTTTCATAGCATAGTTCACTGCGAACTCAGTCTTGCCACTACCGTAGTGACCAGTAATAATACGAATTCTTTTATCATCAATAATTTCTTTATTCTCATTGATTCTGTCTATTCTTTCTTTTTCAATGAGCATCGTGTTGAGCATTGGATTCACCTCATTTTTTAAACAAACCCTATTAAATGTACTAAAAAATGTGCAATTTGTATATAATAGTCATTTTAGTGTTTATATGTACCAAAAAAAATAAGTTTATACCCTTACTTTTAATGATAAATAAATAATAACTTATTTCAAGCCACTATCCTGTGTATACATTATAGCGCATTCAATTATGGTTTGCAAGAAAATAAAGTGTATTTTTAACAGGTATCTAAAAAAAAACATTTTTCAATATTTTTTTCTTTTTTAAAAAAAATACATGCCTTCAAAATATTTGGCAATATTTTATATTAATCTTTCATTTATATGCATATTTTTTATAATTATTTTTATTTGTCATACAACAAAAATGGTTTTGTTGTGTATGGATTTATCCTTTAGTTTTCGCAAAAAAACCCCCATTATTCTCAAAATTCATGAGAAAAAAATGGGGGTTTTTCTAAAACTCTTGCTGTTGTCTTACAAGATTATCATACGTTATATAATAACTCACCATAAGTGGGGAAAGGCCATGCTTTTTCATCTAGCAAAAACTCTAGTCTATCCGCTGGCTTACGCAGCTCTTCCATTACCTTAAATACTTGATCACGATAGAA
>JAEZPX010000263.1 GCA_023413275.1 Bacillota bacterium
ACTCCAAAGTGGAGGACCCTCTCCCATATAAAAATAGTGGGTATTCATGTGCATTTACGAAGTCAAGAATTGAAGGCAGAGGTTCTTGAGGCGTATTATAAAAGGATGCTTTCATTGGCAATTAAGTTTCAAGAGGAGATTGGTTATAGGCTTACCTTTATTAATATGGGTTCCGGGCTGGGGATTCCCTATGCAAAGAAAGACATTCCATTAGATACTAAATATTTAGGAGAAAAAATAGTTGCCTTTATGAAGGAGTTTCAAGAAAAGCTAGGTGGAGTAAACCTTATTTTGGAAACAGGCCGCTATGTGGTAGGAGAGAGTGGATATTATATAACCAGGGTATTGGATAAAAAAATATCTATGGGAACCACCTTTATTATTCTACATAATACATTGAATGGATTCATCCGTCCGTCCTTAGCACAGCTTGTGTTGCATTATGCCAAGGAAAATACTCCTGATGGCAGTGAGCCTTTGTTTACAAGCAGGGATGCCTTTCAATTTGTTTCACTAACTGACGAAAAGGAAGAGGAAGAAGTAACCCTTATGGGAAATTTGTGCACTGCATCAGATGTTATTGCAAAGGATATCATAATGCCCAAACTCGATGTGGGAGATTTTATAGCAATTTCCAATGCAGGGAGCTATGGAGCCGTTTTAAGTCCCATGCAATTTTCTTGGCAATCCCCTCCGCCACAGCTGATTTTGCGCTGTGATGGCTCTGTAGTGGATGCATACAATTGAGATATTTAAATATAAAAAAGCCCGATTTTGCGTCATTGTAGTGACATAAAAACGGACTTTTTTTTAAGAGAATAAAAAGTATGAAAGTCTAGACGTGGCAGGCAATATCCTCCTGAGTAGTACGGTTCACACCCATAAGGAAGAAAACCATACCAATGATACAAAGAGCGGAGAAAAGCCATAGCATCACGCCTACGTTGAAAAATTGCAATAGATATCCCCCTACAAGGCTGCCTAGAATATTTCCTATGGTGATACCGATGGTGATAAGTGATTGGCCTTTCACCTGATCATGTTTTTCTAGAGCAGTACTCACATAATATACAATTGCTGCTGTAAAGGGCGCAAAGGAAATTGCTTGAAAGCTTAATGCAATATACAGCAAGGAGATATTGGAAGCGAGGGTTACACCAACTGCCTTAAACACAAAAAATATGGCTGTAACCTGAAGCAGCTTCCCACATTCCCATCTACGAATGATTTTTGAGCACAAAAGCATGGCTGGAACTTCCAATAGGGCGGTGAATGCCATAATCTGCCCCAAAGCTTCGTTACCTTTTCCGATTCGCTTTAAAATATGTATCATGTAATTATTGATAGCACTATGAGATATAAAAATACAGGCAATGCCCAATACCAGTAAGGCAAAGCGGGGATTACTTTTTAGAACAGTTAGGGTACCGCCTTGTATGGGATTTACGGATTTTTGGGAATCCAGTTCAGGGAATTGCTTTAAAATGAGCAATACCAAAACAATTAATCCGCAAGCAATCACGGGGATGCACTTGGGGGAAAAAAGTACAGTCAACGTTCCCAAAAAGAATGTTAATACGGAGTATGCCAAGGATCCAATGCCTCTTGCAACACCAAAATTGAGGGGAATGCCGTTTTGTATCAATTGCATGCCGAATGCACTTAGGATTGGCTGCATGGAGAGCCCCAACAGGATAATCAGCCCGTATAAGACAGCTACAATAATCATAGGAGGGGTGAATACAGACAGAAGGACAAAAGGTATAATTTGTGCAAGGCACAACATTACAAAAGCTCTCTTTACTGTAAATCTTGTACCTTTATCCGCGGCTGATGCAATCATGGGTTGTAAAAGGACGGAGAGAAAGCTTGAAACAGCAATCAAAAGTCCGATACTGCCATTGGTAAAGCCTTGGTCTAACAAATACACCGCAGCAAAGCTGGCCACACATCCATAGCTCATCCAGTAGGTTCCTTGTAGTGCCCCGTAAAAATAGACTAAATTATCCTTTTTCATATTTAGACCTCATAAAATTTAATGGGTAATTATCTCTGCACCATCTTCTGTTACAAGGACGGTGTATTCCCACTGGGCGGATAAAGAACCGTCTTTCGTGTAAATTGTCCATCCATTTTCTTCATCTTGGAAAAACTCTTCTTTTCCTGCATTTACCATGGGTTCAATGGTAAAAACCATACCGGGAACCAAAAGCATACCTGTTCCTCGTTTGCCAATGTGGCAAACATAAGGGTCTTCATGAAAATCATTGCCAACCCCGTGACCACCGATATCTCGCAAAACGGTGTAGCCGTTAGCGTGAATGTACTGGCTGATGACAAAGCCGATGTCCCCTAAAAATCCCCAAGGCTTTACTTCTTTTAATGCCAAATCTACGGATTCTTTGGTTACCTGCACCAATTTTTTTGCCTCAGGGCTGACTTCTCCAATGCAGAACATACGGGAAGCATCAGCATAATAGCCGTTTAAAATTGTCGTAACATCAACATTAATAATATCTCCATCCTTTAGGACCTCATCAGGGGAGGGTATGCCGTGGCAAATGACATTGTTGACGGAGGTGCACACGCTTTTTGGATATCCACAGTAACCCAACGGTGGCGGTGTGCCCCCATGGGAGATGGTATATTCGTGTACCAGAGTATTGATATCCTCTGTAGACATACCTGCACAAATTTTTCCGGCAACCATGTCTAAAATTTCTGTATTTAATTTTCCTGCCTTGCGAATACCTTCAATTTGCTCCGGTATTTTAATAATTTTATGTGAGGGAACGGTTGCCCCTTTTGCTTTGTACTGTGCAATTTTATCATCCATTGCTCCATGGCATTGCTTATATTTTTTACCACTGTTGCACCAGCAGAGGTCGTTACGACCGAGTTTCATAAGTAGTCAGATCCTTTCTTAAATTCATTTCGAGTGCTGAACAATTTGCTTCAAGGCTTTTCTTCAAAAATCAGTATGGAAACATTGCAAGAAAAGGATATGAAATGTTATTTTTTTTCAGAACATCGAAAAAAATGATTTACAAATTCATTTTTCATAGTAGCATAAAAGGAAGGGAATAACAATAGAGATATTGCTTGATGAGAATTTGCATCAGTGGTACCATTTGAACAATAAAAGGAAGCAGAAAGGATGACAAAGATGATTTATCACAGCATTGAACAGTTAATCGGAAAAACCCCATTATTGGAGTTGGCACAATTAGAAAAGAAATATAATCTGCAGGCAAAATTACTGGCAAAGGTTGAATTTATGAATCCCGGAGGCAGTGCCAAGGATAGAGTGGCAAAGGCAATGATTGAGGATGCAGAAGAAAGAGGGATTTTGCAGGAGGGTGCCACCATCATTGAGCCTACCAGCGGAAATACAGGAATTGGCTTAGCGGTTGTGGCTGCTGCAAAGGGGTATCGTGCTCTTATTGTAATGCCCGATTCCATGAGCATGGAGCGACGCATGCTGATGAAGGCTTTTGGCGCAGAGCTAGTGCTGACAC
>JAEZPX010000281.1 GCA_023413275.1 Bacillota bacterium
CTAAACATGGCTCTAATTGATGGGCATGAAAATCTTTTGGTTACAGTTTTCTTTTTCATGACTGTTGGGTTTGGTTGCAAGGCGGGTATGTTTCCCCTTCATGCTTGGTTACCCACTGCCCATCCCGTTGCGCCGTCACCTGCATCGGCAGTGCTCTCTGGCATCATAACAAAAGGCGGTGTAATCTGCATTATTCGTGTTACGTTTTATCTGTTTGGTGCTGATTTTATCAGAGGATCATGGGCGCAAACGGCACTATTGGTTTTATCCTTGATAACGATTTTCATGGGCTCTATGCTAGCATATAAAGAAAAGCTCCTAAAAAAAAGGCTGGCTTATTCAACCGTCAGTCAGGTCTCATATGTACTTTTTGGTTTGATGCTACTTACACCTGTGGGCTTTGCAGGTGCTTTGCTTCAGGTTGCTTTTCATGCAGTGGCAAAAAATATACTGTTCCTTTGTGCAGGAGCAATCATTTACAAAAAAGGGTGTACCCTTGTGGAGGAACTACGGGGAATAGGAAAAGAAATGCCAATTGTAATGGGGTGCTTCACCATAGCCTCCTTATCGCTTGTGGGTATACCACCTACGGGTGGTTTTGTAAGCAAGTGGGTTTTGGCTCAAGGTGCTTTCGATTCTTCAATAGGCACCCTTGCAATCATAGGTGTTACAATTCTAATGGTTAGTGCACTGCTAACCGCCGGATATTTGTTTTCTATAGTGTTGGAAGGCTTTTTCCCAGGAAATAATTTTAACTATTCAGCCGTACAAAAAAGAGACCCGAATGATTTGATGATAATTCCTTTGATCATACTATCAATAGCTGTTGTCTTTTTAGGTATTTTTCCAAACTGTTTAGAAATGTTCATCAACAATATTAGCGGCGTAATTTTTTAGGAAAGGGTGGGAACGTTATGAATGAATTTGCAACGATCTTACCGGTGATCTTTCCGATCATAGCAGGTGTTGCGCTGCTGCCGGTAAAGTTTAATAGCAGAAAGCAAAGGGAAATATGGGTTTTCTCTATCACAATTTTGAATACAATTTTTGCACTCTATGCAATTTATTTTGCGGATGCGGGTGTAGTTACATTAATTCGTTTTAGTGAAAAGCTGTCTTTGACAATGCACATTGATGGTCTGTCAAAGGTTTTTGCAACGATGGTTTCAATTTTATGGGTGATTACCACTGTGTACGCCTTTGAGTATATGACTCATGAAGGGCGAGAGGACAAATTTTTTGCCTTTTTCACCATGACCTATGGCGTGGTTTTGGGTGTTGCTTTTTCAGGCAATTTTCTTACCATGTATTTATTTTATGAATTTTTAACCTTAGCAACCCTTCCACTGGTTATGCATGCCATGGATAATAAAGCTAGACATGCAGGAAAAACATACATCTTTTATATGATGTTTGGTGCGGCGCTGGCATTTATAGGTTTCGTATTTATATACTGCTATGGTGATGGACTGGAATTCACATATGGCGGTGTATTAATACCAGAGATGATTCAGGGGAATGAGCAAACTTTGCAAATTGTATTCCTTGCAGCATTTTTTGGTTTTGGTGTCAAGGCATCTGTTTTGCCATTTTATCGTTGGCTTCCGAAGGCATCTGTTGCACCTACACCGGTTACAGCTTTACTCCATGCTGTTGCCGTTGTGAAATCGGGTATCTTTGCGATTGTGCGTTTGATATATTTTAGCTTTGGCACAGATTATCTGATTGGAAGCTGGGCGCAAAATGTTATTTTAATTGCTACAGCGATTACCATTGTTTATGGTTCCACTCTTGCCTTAAGAATGCCTCATATTAAAAGGCGTTTTGCCTATTCTACTATCTCAAATCTTTCTTACATTGTTTTTGGTGCGGCATTGATGACGCCGGCAGGGCTGACAGCAGGGCTTTTGCATATGATTTATCATGCCGTAATTAAAATAACCCTATTTTTTACAGCGGGTGCTATTTTATATAAAACCCATAGAGAGTATTTGTATGAAATAGAAGGGTTCGGCAGGCTTATGCCGATTACCTTCTTGAGCATGGCGCTGACAGGCATTAGCTTGGTGGGTGTGCCCCCTTTTGCAGGTTTCCACAGTAAGTGGGCCTTGGCAACAGCGGCAGTACAGTCGGAAAACCCCATGGCTTATTTTGGCATTGTGGCGCTGATTATTTCTGCGGTTTTAACAGCCTTGTATATCCTTTATGTCCTTGTGCGTGCGTATTTCCCAAGAAAACGGGAATATCCGGCGGGATATTATGACCATGTTTCTGATCCCAATGCATATATGACGGTTCCCCTCATTATGCTGACAATTATTACTGTTTTAATCGGATTGTTTCCCTCGAACCTTCTTTCTGTTTTAGAGAAGGTTGCGACAGGAATTATTTAAGAAAGGAGGAAAACGGATATGCATCAGAATATACTTTTGCCGTTATTGGTTTTCTTCCCGATGGTGGCGGCAATTTTGGCTTATGCAGTTGGTAGAAAAAACAAGAAAGCAAGAAATAATTGGGCTTGTTTTACTACCTTTTTGGTAATGGGTGGTACGTTGCTGTTAATTGGAAAGCATACCAGCTATTCTTTGCCTGAATTTTGTGGGCTCGGTCTAAGCTTTGAAGGAGATGGATTGCGGGTGATTTTGGCAGTGCTGACTTCATCCATATGGTTTATTACCACGGTATTTACCAAGGAATATTTTGCCCATTATCATAACAGAAACAGATATTATTTCTTCATGTTGATGACCCTTGGTGCAACATTGGGCATTTTCCTTTCTGCAGATTTATATACTACGTTTATTTTCTTTGAAATGATGTCCTTCACATCCTTTGTACTGGTGATTCATCAAGAAACGGATGAAG
>JAEZPX010000283.1 GCA_023413275.1 Bacillota bacterium
AAAGTTTTGCTATTTGTTCGTGAGTTTAAGAATGATAAAATTTTAGGCACAGCCAGTGCTTATACTTATCTGGGAACTGCAGATTATGTGAGCCACGAAGGTTCAAAACCCATGAATATCATTTGGAAGTTAGATAAGCCAATTCCTGCAAAATTCCTAAAGAAAACAAATAAATTAGTGGTGGGGTAAAATAATGGCAGAACTTGAAAAATTAGAACCTGTCAGCGCTCTGAAAATAAGGCGTGTCCTTTGCTGTGGGGATTTGTAGCGGTAAGGTTGAAAAGGGTGAAATCAAAGAGCAGGCTTTGATTCGTGAATGTAAAGAAGAACTGTATATTACTCTTTCGGTTGTTGATATTTTTACAGAAGTTACTCACACATATCCGGATATCACTGTTCATATAACGTTATTTCATGCAACAATAGCCAAAGGCAAACCCAAAATGATAGAAGATAACGATATGGATACAGATTAGTGAGATTGATGATTTTGCGTTTTACCAAACAGATGTAAAAATTTTGAGTAGTTTAAAAGAAGGTCACAAAAATAAAAGATGGGAATTAGGTGGCTTTTCCTAAAGATGTTATCAAGCCAGAAGACTATAAATGCCGGAGGAATAATCATGACAAATAAAATTTTAATTATTGATGATGATAAGGAATTATGTGCTTTGATAAAGCAGAGTGTAGCGGCTGAATGTATAGATGCAGATAGCTGCTTTTCTGGTGCAGATGGGCTTGAAATTCTTGAAAAGAATATGTACCAGCTCATCATTTTGGATGTGATGATGGGGGGTATGGATGGATTCCAGACAATGGAGAAAATTCGCCAACAAAGCAGTATTCCCATTCTTATGCTGACTTCCAAAAATGATAGTACATCAAAAGTTCGCGGACTTCGCTCCGGTGCAGACGACTATCTGACAAAGCCATTTGATATGGATGAATTGATTGCTCGTGTGGTTTCCCTGATACGTCGATACACACGTTTCAATCTTACGGGAAATGATTTACATTCGCTTGACTATCAAAGGCTGACCATAGACCTAGATAGTCGGAGTGTAACCACACAGAACGGTACATTTGAATTACCACCGAAAGAATTTGATCTTCTGCTGTTCTGCGCCAAAAACCAAGGAAGAATTCTGACAAAGAAACAAATTTACGAGGAAGTTTGGGGTGATTCTTACGTTTATGATGACAGCAACATTATGGCTATTATCAGCCGCCTTCGTAAAAAGATCGAACCGGACTCCGGCACACCATTTTATATCCAGACGGTGAAAGGGATTGGTTATCGTTTTAATAAGGAGGTGTAGGAGATGATTCTCTATGTAACTTTAGGCATATTATTTTGCCTTTCCCTCCTTTTCGGGATTGTCTGCTTAGCAAAACTGATTGGTGTTAAAAGGCAGTTGCAGGATATGACTGATGCTCTCAATGATATTCAGGCTGGAAACGGTAGCCGAAAAATCCTTGCTGTTGGCAATGAATTGACTGCAGACCTTTCTTATAAAATGAATGAAATTGTCTACGATTATGAAGAGCGACTCTCGCAACTTAGAGCAGCTGGCGAAACCAATCGTCAACTTATGACCAGTCTTTCTCATGATGTGCGAACACCACTTACTACCTTGATTGGTTATTTGGACGCAATTAACAGAGGTGTAGCTGCACCAAAAGACCGAGAGGATTATCTTGAAATTGCAAGACGAAAAGCACATGATCTAAAAGAGTATATTGATAATTTGTTTGACTGGTTTAAACTGAATTCCAGTGAATTTTCTTTATCCATGGAGCAGACAGAGCTTGCGGAATTAACGAGAAATATTCTGAAAGACTGGATTCCCGTTTTTGAAGAAAAGCATCTAGATTATGAAATAGAAATTCCAGAAAAGCCGTTGCTTGCAAAAGTAGACTTAGACGGTTATACTCGCATCATCAACAATTTAGTACAAAATGTCATGAGCCATAGTCAGGGCACACAGATTAAAATTAGTATGTCAAAAAAGGAAGAAGAAATTAAAATTCGTGTTGAGGATAATGGAATCGGTATTGAAAAATCAGATCAGCAGCATATTTTTGAAAGATTGTATAAATGTGATAAAGGCCGTTCGAATAAGGGAAGTGGATTGGGGTTATCCATTGTTCGGCAGATAGTCGAAAAAATGGATGGAAAAGTTACGGTTCAAAGTGAACCAAACCAGTATACCGTTTTTACCATTTGCTTCCCTGCGAGGAATTAAGAGAATCCCTGTCTGTTGGCAGGGATTTCTTTTTACGCCATTGCAAGGTTAATGCAAGGTGTCGGCAAGGTTAATGCAAGGTTGGCGTGATAGACTTATTTAAACAAGAAAAGGAGGTTCTTAGCTTGAGTGATTTTATAATTGAAACAAAAAACCTAACAAAACAATATGGAGAGCAGAAAAGCGTTGCTAACTTGAATATCCATGTGAAAAAAGGCCGTATCTATGGTCTGCTCGGACGAAATGGAGCAGGAAAGACTACGACCATGAAAATGCTACTGAATCTGACTAGACCTACTTCAGGAGAGGTCCAGATCTTCGGCAAAAATATTCAGGGAAACGAAAAGAAAATCCTGCCCCGCATTGGGAGTTTAATTGAAGCACCAGGATTTTATCCGAATTTGACCGGTACAGAAAACCTGAAAATTTTTGCGCTGCTCAGAGGTGTTTCAAAGCGTAATGCTGTTCAAAGCGCATTAGAGGTTGTGGGACTGCCATATGGAGATAAAAAGCTGTTTTCTCAGTACTCCCTTGGTATGAAGCAGCGCTTGGCCATTGCTCTTGCCATTATGCACGATCCGGAGCTACTGATTTTGGATGAGCCGATCAATGGGCTTGATCCAATCGGGATTGCCGAGGTGCGTTCGTTTATTCGGGAACTGTGCGATGTGAAAGGGAAAACCATTTTAATTTCCAGCCATATTCTTTCAGAAATCTCCCTATTGGTGGATGATATTGGAATCATAGACCACGGCGTATTACTGGAGGAAGAGAGCCTTGCTGAGTTGGAGGAAAAAAACGGCAAATACATTCGTTTTGTTGTTTCAGACACTGGGCAGGCAGCCAGAATTGTGGAGAGAAACTTTGGTGCAAAAAACTTTACAGTGGAAAATGACCACGGCTTACGCCTATATGAAAACAATTTGTCTGTGGCTGCACTCAACCGTGCTTTTATTGAAAACGGATTGGAGGTATCCGAAGCTCACACCTGTGAAGATACCTTGGAAGATTACTTCAAGCGTATAACCGGAGGTGAGGGTATTGCATAACCTGATGCTTAGCGAATTGAAAAAATTCAAAAGAATGAGAATATTTCTCTTTGGAATACTGGCAGCTTTTATTTTTCCTCTTTTCAATGCAGCATTGTTGTCAGATTCTAATTTTGCAAGTATTCAGTCTGGAGTTAGAGAAGATAATGCTTTTTTGCTATTAATGCCCCTGCTGATAATTTTGGCGGCTAATCTGTTTTTTGTGGAGCAGGACAATGACACATTAAAAAATCTGCTTTGCATACCAGTATCAAAAAAGCAATTGGTTGTTGTAAAGTTATCGGTTCTGTTGATTTTTTCAGTCGCATTTCAATTAATGGGTTTTGCAGTTGGCACTGCGATTGCTGTTTTTCAGAATGTTCGACTACATGATTTTCCTTTTCAGTTTTCCCTGACAGTATTGACTGGGGCACTCATATGGGCGGCTGCGCTTCCTTGCATTGTACTGGTCATCTGGTTTAATAAAAGCTACATTCTCTCGGTGATTATTGTGTTCTTTTACACACTGCTAAATTATATTATGCATTTTAGTGATGCGATTATGATGCAGCCTCTAGGGGTTAATGCAGGAACGCTTATGCCCATCCCTATGATTTTCCGATGGCTATACCAATTTTATACGCCTACTGGCGAGATTCAGTCAGAGTTTTACAATCGTTTCAGCCAATACTTCGCACCAGCATCTGTATGTTTTGGTGTTCTTTTGTTGGAAGCGGCAGTCTGCATTTATTTGGTGATTCGCATTTATCAACGCAGAGAAATTTGATGAAGGGGGAATCTTTAGTGCTTCGTATTATAAAAACTGAATTTTTAAAATTAAAGCGATTTCATATTTTGCTCATTGGAATTATCGGTATGACCATTCCTGCAATTTTGTCTGTATTCATGCAAGCAGTCGCCTCCCCGGAGGTCAAAACACAAAATTTTGACTTTTCCGCTCTCATTAGCAGTACCATATGGAATAGTGCAACCATCTTCATGCCTGTAATTTTCACCTTGATTGGCGGCTACTTAATCAACAGGGAATACACCGATGACACGTTGAAAAACATCTTACCCGTTCCAATAACCTTTCGGCGCCTGTTGTGCGGAAAACTACTGGCAATGGGAATTTTGAGTGTACTGTTCGGGTTATATTGCTATTCAGTAACGGTGGCTGTTGGGTTGCTCACCTGCAATACAGGGCTTAATACAGCAATTCTATTCACTGGGCTATTACAGATGTTAGGAACAGCAGCTTGCACATATATTGCAATTGTGCCCATCATTGCTTTTACAAGCAGGAAGCCTGGGATTTTTATGGGCGGCGTAATCATATCATTTCTCTTCGGATATAGTGCTATGTTTATCAAGAATGTCACGATGCGCGGTTTGTATCCAATATTGTCTGGACTGACGGTTATGAAATTTGATACGCAAACATTCATGAACACCTCCGAACCCGGAAATCTTACTTTATCTATGTTATCCTTGACCGTCATGCTTTTGCTGACAATCTTAATCGTAATGCTAACAAATCCACTGCAAACAGCCTCCAAGCGTAAAACACACAAAACAGCCGGAGTGTTACTTAGACAGGGACAAAGAGGTAGATGACTTATATAAAAGCAAGGAAAATGGATTAAGAATTGAATGGCTAAATTAGCTTTGCAATCTCTGATGGCTTTGCTGGTGATATAAAAGATGATTTTGACGATAGTATTAAATCTTAATATCAATCAAATGAGTTAGAATTATAAATAAGAGAATCAATAAGATAAGTGGTTTATTAGTAGAGGAGTTCAAGGGGTGTTTAAATACTAAAAAGAGAATGGTAATGGTATATTAGAAGGAATGAGAAAGATTTCATTGGTTACCAATGCTCACTAAAGTCACGCATCAGCTTAGTTTTGGTAGGATAGACATCATTTC
>JAEZPX010000285.1 GCA_023413275.1 Bacillota bacterium
TGGAATTTAGTATTTTTAATGCTTTGATAAATTAGTATGAAAAACTAAAAGTCATGTCCAGCTCACTCACCTTATTATATAGATATATTGAGACTTGTAATTCTTGGGAACGTCTTAGCTGCGAGTAACACAAAATGAGTATACTCCTTGGCTTTTATGTAAATAGGAATGCAAAAAGGAGTGATAAAATATGGGAGGGACTAGCCCTGCAGTACAGAGAACATATGCTGACTAGGTACTAAGATTGCTAAACCATTTTCTTGTAGAATCTTAGCTCATTGTTAATGGCGATTTTATATGTTTTTGCAAATTATTTTATTTTCTTTACGTAAATTTTTTTTATTTGATTTTTTTTCACTATACAGTTAAGATGAATGTTTAAAGTAAAAAGCAACAAGATTTTAAGAATCATAAATTGAATGAAACTAAATTACGGAGGTATCTAATGATTAAAGTCTATTTAGCAGGGATTGCATCCTTATACGAGGGTGAGGATATAGAAATTCAATATTGTATTTATGACGATCAAGAACTTATTTGCAAGAAATCCGTGAGTATGGATTATGTCAAGCCAGCAATGGTGGGACAATTTGCTATGAGAACGGTTTTGAATAAATTAAAAAAATATATTGGCAAAGAGGTAGTAGTTGTTGTTAATGACACAGCGTTATATGAATCGATTAGGGGAACATTGAAAACAAAGAATATAGAGGTGCTGAAAATGGCACGGGAAACAAGAAAAAAAATAGCGTGTTTTGAAAATTTTACAATTGAAAATGTAAGTGGTAATCATCTAAAGACAGAAAAATGGATTAAAGCATTAAAAGATTGTAAAAGTACATGATTTTCGGAGCATTATTACCGAAAAAAATATACTAGTTAAAAAAGTTTAACGCAATGAAAAAGGAGAATTTATAAATGGATAATAATGATATATTAATCAGGGTAAGATATGCATTAGATATAAAGGATACAGATATGGTGGAAATATTTAATATTGATGGTGTCAAGCTAACATTAGAAGAAGTAAGGAAAATGCTAATAAAATCTAAAGATAGTGGTAGTGTAGAAGTCGAAGCTCTTGATGAGATAGAAGAAAATAGAGCATGCTCGAACGCCGAATTAGAGTCGTTTTTAAATGGTTTGATTATATTCAAAAGAGGAAAACAAGATCAATCAGAACAACCTGCAAAACCAGTTTTGTCTATAAAAAACAAGCAAAATATTAATAATATTGTGCTTAAGAAATTGAAAATAGCCCTGTCATTAACTAGTGAAGATATGCTTGATATATTTAACGAAGCAGGTATTAATGTAACAAAAGGGGAATTAAGTGCTTTATTTAGAAAAGAAGGACATAAGCATTACAAAGAGTGCGGAGATAAATATGCTAGGAATTTCCTAAAAGGATTAGCTTTAAAAAATAGGAGATAGGTGCTTATATAAAGTTGGGTTTTGAATTCAGCAATAAAACGGTAAAAGATTTTTAAATGACATAATTAGCTGTAGGTAAGAGAATTTTTCATATGGATACACGCTTATATGCTGTTGATATCAAGGATACTCAGTATTATTTTGGGGATGTAGCATAAAAAACCATGACATCAGCAAGACATTTATTTAAATATGTCTTGCTCATGTCATATTATCCTCTTATAATATAAAGTAAGAGGTGTAATTATATGCAAATTAACAGATTGTTTGAAATGGTATATTTACTGCTTAGTAAAGATAGTGTTACTGCAGGCGAATTGGCAAAGCATTTTGAGGTTTCCCCTCGCACAATTTATCGTGATGTTGATCTGCTATCCTCAGCTGGTATTCCGATCTATATGACTAAAGGTAAGGGCGGTGGAATTTCTCTTTTACCCGACTTTGTTTTAAATAAAACTGTACTAACTGAAGATGAAAAGGCAGATATTCTTTCTGCACTGGGTGCAATGGATGCCGTCAGTCCACAAAAAACAGATACGGCAGTCAAAAAGCTTTCCTCACTTTTCGGAAGCACAGACAGTGACTGGGTGGAGGTGGATTTTTCAGGCTGGGCAAACGGAGAAGAAGAAGCAAGGGTGTTTGCAACACTTAAAAATGCTATTTTGAAGAAATGTGTAGTAGAGTTTTTTTACCACGGAAGCAAAAGCAATTTACAGCGAGTGGTTGAACCTCTCAAACTTGTGTTTAAGGGACAAGGCTGGTATCTTTTTGGTTATTGTCGTGAAAGAAACGACTGCAGATTATTTAAACTTCGCCGTATTAAAAATCTAACAGTACTAACGGAACAATTTGAACGACAAAAGCCTGAAAAAGTATTTGATGGAACCAGGGTGTTTGATGATGATTTTGTTACCATGACGCTTAAGTTTGGAAGAGAAATGGCGTATCGGGTCTATGATGAATTTCCTGAGTACCAGTTACTGCCCGATGGAAGTTTCAAAGCAAACCTTACTATGCCACGAGGGAAATGGATTTATCACTACCTTGCCACCTTTGGAGAACATTGTGAGGTATTAGAGCCAAGTGACATTAGGATGCAAATTAAAGAAAAACTGCAAAAAACCTTAAAACAATACCTTTAATATGACACGCTGTTGTCCATTTATATGTGATATGCTTAGTGTGTAGATTGGAGGAATACACATGGAAAAGTTAGATTATAAAAAGCAGTTCAAGCAGCTGTATCAGCCCAAATTAGTGCCATCTGTGGTAGATGTACCACAAATGAAATTTATTGCAATAGATGGTAAAGGGAATCCCAATGATGAAAATGGAGAATATCAGTCGGCGGTACAAACATTATATGCCTTGTCTTATGCCATTAAAACAATGCCTAAAAGTGGTAACACACCTTCTGATTATTTAGAATATGTTGTGCCACCACTTGAGGGGCTTTGGTGGCTTACCGATAGTGACGAATTTGACTATGGTAGCAAATCTAAGTTTTGCTGGACTTCAATGATACGACAGCCGGAGTTTGTAACAGAAGAAGTATTCCGAACTTCCTGTGAAATTACAGCAAAGAAAAAACAACATCTTGAACTTGGCGGAGCAAGACTTGTAACCGTTACCGAGGGACTTTGTGTGCAATGTATGCACATAGGCAGCTTTGACGACGAGCCTGCAACACTTGAAAAAATCAAGGCGTTTATAACAGAGCATGGTCTGCAACGTGATTTGTCAGACACTCGCCGTCACCATGAAATTTACCTTTCTGACCCTCGAAAAGTGGATGCCCAAAAGATGAAAACGGTACTTAGATATCCGGTTATAAATAACAAAGGAGATGAAAACCTATGAAATTGGACGGCTTTGGAATTTTTGTAAAAGATATGAGCGTAATGGTCAAATTTTACCGTGATGTTCTCGGTTTTGAAATAAAGGAAGAAGAAAATGCAAGTAATGTCTATCTTGTAAAAGACGGAACTTTATTTTTACTTTATAGAAGAAGTGATTTTGAACAAATGACAAAAAGACCTTTTTCTTATGGGGATGGTGTAAATGGTCATTATGAAATTGCTATGAGTGTTGAGAACTACGCTGAGGTAGATCGCACATTTAAAGAAGTAGTTTCAAAAGGTGCAATGCCTATTTTAGAGCCTACAACAGAACCTTGGGGACAGCGCACCTGCTATATTGCAGATCCAGAGGGTAATTTAATTGAGATAGGATCATTCACAGAGTAAGAGAAGATAACTGGAGGCATAAAAGGCATGATCTTTAGATTTTGTTCTGTTTG
>JAEZPX010000010.1 GCA_023413275.1 Bacillota bacterium
GTCATCAACAACCATAACGGTATATTTTGCATCACTATCTTTAGTATTCATTTGTTTCCCTCCATTTCCCAAGTGCAACCTCGGCCTCATCAAATTCATATCGTGCGATATAGGCATCCATTGTTTGAAATAGACCTTCTCCTAATATGTTTTTTAGGGCAGGGCGTATTTTGTTAAAATAGGCTATCCCTTCTACATCACCTTTTTTCAACAGTTCTGCTAGCTTAACAATCATCTCATCAATGTTTTCGTTATTTTCTACTTCATAAGATATGGTTTGTTGTTTATTGGTTACCATTAACACGATTTCAGTGGAAACTTTTTGGAATTCTTGCACCATATCTTCTGCGATTGCTTTTAATTCACGCAGAGGGGATTTGAGTTCTGCCATTTTTTCAAGCTCACCAGAAAGCTGATATACCTGTGTGGCCCCTATATTACCAGCAACTCCTTTTAAAAGATGGGCTTGGTTTTGAAGCAGTTCATAATCTTCTAAATTATTTTTTATTTTTTCAGCAATTTCAATCTGTTCTGTTGCGAATTTATAGAGAAGTGTTTCATAAAGCTCCATATTGCCTGACAAACGGTGAATACCCATCGTGGTGTCTATTCCATATATGGTTGGGAAGGACTTTTCTATGCTTTCTGCTGATTTTTCAGGCAAGATTCTCGAAAAGTTTTCCGAATTTGATGTATTCTTTGCCCATTTTGAAACCGTTTCCATTAGAAGTTCCGGATCAATAGGTTTGGCAATATGGTCGTTCATGCCCACTTGATAGCACTTCTCCTTTTCATCGTACATATTTCTGGCAGTCATTGCAATGATAGGTATTTCGGTGTCTATTTTACGTATCTGTTTTGTGGCTTCAAATCCATCCATCTCAGGCATTTGAATATCCATGAAAATTAAGTCATAGGTTTCAATTCTACTTTTAAAACGTTGCACTGCCTGCAATCCGTTATTTGAGATTGTTACTTTGCATCCTTGACTTTCCAAGAGCTCGCAGGCAATTTGCTGATTTACTTCGTTGTCTTCCACCAAAAGAATATTAACTCCATGTAAAGATAGGGTTGTTTCATATGGAGGGACTTCTTTTTGGGATATGGAGATGTCTTTGGCAAAAATATTTACAATGGTATCATACAAACTCGATTGTGAAATAGGCTTGGTTAAGAAAGCAGCTATGCCTAAATTTTGTGCGGTTTTTTTCATTTCCTCCAAATCATAAGCAGTAACCAATATTACCAAAGGCTTAATTTTGATTTCAGATAATGTATTTATGCATTTTACTGTCTCCATTCCATCTAGGTCTGGCATATTCCAATCAATCAAGAGCAGTTGATATGGTGATTCAAAGCCATTTTTTTGTATCAACTCGATTGCCTGTCTTCCAGATGCAGCCAATTCCACTGTGGCACCTAAATTCTCCATGTACTCTTTCATGATTTCTCCTGCCATAGGATTATCATCTACAACAAGCGTTTTAATTCTTTTAATATCTTGTAGAGTAATACATTTTTTGGAGGGTAGTGTTTCTCCGATATCAAACCATGCTGTAAAAGAAAATGTGCTACCAACATTTTCTTCACTTTCCAGCCACAACCTTCCATTCATCATTTCAGCCAGAGTCTTACTAATTGTAAGACCAAGCCCCGTTCCGCCATATTGTCTTGTGATTGTATTGTCAGATTGCGTAAACGCCTCAAATAATTTTTCCTGATTTTCTTTTGATATGCCAATACCGGTATCAGATACACGAAACTTTAAACAAACTTTCTTTTCTTTTTGATCTTCTTGAGTTACATCAATACGAATTTCGCCGGTATGAGTGAACTTAATAGCGTTGCTCATCAGATTCGTAATGATTTGCCCCAAGCGTAAGGGATCCCCAATGATTTGTACTGGTATATTACAAGGAAGGTGATAAATGACTTCTAAATTTTTCTCTCTCGCTTTCGGTATCAAAAGTTCAATGGATTTTGAAAGCACTTCATCCAGATTAAATTCCAGATTTTCCATTTTTAGCTTTCCAGCCTCTATCTTTGAAAAATCCAAAATATCATTGACAATACGAAGTAGGGAAGTTGCCGCATTGTTTATTTTGGAAAGATAGTCTCTTTGTTTATCGGTTAACTGAGTTTGTAATGCCAAATACGACATTCCTATTACCGCATTCATAGGAGTTCTGATTTCATGGCTCATGTTTGCTAGAAACATAGATTTTGCTTCTGTAGCAGCATTTGCCTGAATGAATGCATTTTGTAGTTCAATTTCCTTCTCCTTTAGCTCTGAGATATCAGTCAGAATGCCAATATAGCCACCAATGTCTCCATTGGAAGTATAATAAGCATTCACACAATATAACAGCGCTGTATCTTTTCCATTTATATTTGAGACAATTTGCCGAATGGTAGGTTTTCCGGTTTTTACTGACTCCTGTCGCATCTCAGTAAACCTCTGGTATTTAGATGCATCCATCCAAGGGGTATCTCTAAGATTTAATCCATGATGTAGATTGGTATCTGTTTGATATACCCTTGTAAATTCTGAATTTGCCCCAAGGAAAATATCATCTTTGTCAACATAAAAAATAGAACTTGGAATTACGTCAATCAACTGGCGGATGAAACGGCTTTGATCGTCAAGGGTACTTTTTAAAAGCAATGCTTCAGTGATATTTTCTTTGATACTCACATAGTAGGATGTTTCGCCTTTCTCCCCAATAATTGGGGAAATTACTGCACGTTCATAGAATTCATTTCCGTTTTTATCTATATTTGTGAATTCGCCAATCCATTTTTCGCCTCGAGTTATGTTTTGCCACAGGGTTTTATATGTATCAGGCTGATTTTTATTTGATTTCAGAATACGGGTATGCTTTCCGATTACTTCATCCAAAGTATATCCTGTTACTTCTGTGAAATAAGGGTTTACATATTTAATATTTCCCTGCTCATCTGTTATTACAATCGATAGAGGAGATTGTTCAATCACACTGGAATACAAACGAAGCTGTTCATTTTCTTCTTTTTTCAGATGAAGCTTTAATTCGGAGATGCTCAGCTGTTTCATTCTTTTTGTATATTTCTCCATCATCCAAAGAATGAAATGAATAGTCAAGGCAACTACAAAGCCCAATATTCCATCTTCTTTGTGATTGATGAAGACTGAAAAAGCAGTTAAAATTAAAAGAAGTATATTTCCCATATAGGCGATGAGAAATCTTTTTCGTGTATCATCGCAAGTTATAAATCCAATCATCGTCAAAAACTGAATCTGGACAAGGATTCCGTTGAGTATCACTGTGTTTATCTGCATTTTTCCTATGCTAAAGGTCTCATGATATAAAATATAGACCATCAATAATAAAGAACATAAATAAAGAGATAGATAGATACCTGTTGTGAATTTCTTAGAAATATTTTTTTCTTTTCTTTCATTTGTATGATTACTTTCATTCATAGTGTTCTGACTCCCTTCTAAGTACTAGATGATTTTAAACCTGATTAACGTTAAATAGCATTTTTTTATATATTACTTTGAATGAAAGCATCTCAAAAGGCATTGATTGAGAGTGTCTCATAGTTTTGTGGAGGCTCTGAGCTTTCCATGAGTAATTGTTATGTCAAATCATATAGCATTTTGGTATGATTTGGTCTTGTAGATTAATTTTACCAAATACTTATTGTCCTTGTCTATTTATTATGCAAATGATTTTAATAAAATAAGATAGTACATAGTAAACAGAGGGTGGGAAGTTTTTTTACAGCATATGAATGGTTGATGGTTACATTGTTTCAAAAGTATATACTTTGGTATCATTTAAGAAAGTTATATTTTAATAAAAAAAAGTAGGCAAAGGGGATTCCCTGCCTACTGAAGTACTATTATTTATTTTTCTTTATATCCACCGCAAAAATCAACAGTGACATAAAGATCTTTCCCTTTTTGTCTAACGCCCACACCTACAGAATCAAAAGTGGGATCAAGCAAGCTTTGAAATTGTGCCGCTGTTCTAATCCATTGGCGATAGACATTGGTAATATCACCCCTTTGTTTTGCAATGATCTCAGATGCGCTGGTAAAAGAGATATTTTCGTTTGAAATTCTTGCAAATGGGGTGCTGCCATTGGTTCCTGTATAGCCAAGATAATTATTATCCACCATATCCTTACTATGAGCCAATGCAACACTTGAAAGTTTTGGTGCTTTTGTCAAAAGCGGCAGACCTTGCTCCTTACGTTTTACCTGAATCAAATCTAACAACTGGGTTTCTAGGGTCTCACGTTCTGAAATGGTTAAGCCGCTTTTCTCATTGTTGCCTAAAGTAAATGCTCTTTCTTGTAACAAAATACCTCGAATGGTACCCTCATAATCCAAGGGGATGCTGGCATATGTTGTGCTTGTTTCAACGATTCCACTGTGCTCGACCATGCTGATATAATTCAGCTGCTTAATGTTTGCCGAGGTACCCTCTCCATTGGTGCCCAGATAAGAGAAATATTTTGTTGGGACAAAAATTTCTACAACCTTATCATCTTTTAATGTTACGAAAAAATAATTCTCATAGTCATTGATATAAACATATCTTTTTAAAGCATAAACGGTGGTATCAATTCTACTGGGTTCCCCCAAACTTTCTTTCAATTGATTGGTGGTTTCGCCAAGAAAAACAACCTTATCTTTAATATAGACTGTTTCATAAATGTTTAAAGTCTTTTGGTCAATTTCTGAGGTAGGGTCTTTATTTTCAGGTGTCTTTTCTACAACGTCTTTTAAAGGCTGTTTATTTTCATCAGTTGTTTCGTTTTTGATATCAGCTGGTTGTGTTTTATCTTCTGCATAATGGCATATCTTTACCAAACCAATGACTGCTTCCTGAAAGGTTAAGCCTCTCATAGGATAAAATTTTCCGTCATCGTCTCCCACCAAGATACCAGCATTCTTGATTTTGCCAATGACTTCAATTGAAGGCTTTTCCAAGATAGAAATATCAGAGAAAGCGTATTTTTCTGTTCCTGGGGTTAATGAGATTCCCCAAACTTTTAAAATTCGATGGAGCAGTATAGCCAACTGCTCACGTGTTAAGTTATCATTTGGCTTAAACTTCGTTGGTTCTGTACCGCTGATGATTCCTGCTTCATAGGCTGCGATAACCGATGGATTATTACAATCTGTAAAGGGGCTTTCGTTTTTCGGAATTAATTTTTCTCCTTTACTTTTTTCGTATAGAAGTACTACGATTTTACAAAATTCAAGTCTTGTGATTTCTCTTTTGGCATCC
The DNA here is from genome assembly GCA_023413275.1 of Bacillota bacterium. Lineage (GTDB taxonomy): Bacteria > Bacillota > Clostridia > Lachnospirales > Anaerotignaceae > Chakrabartyella. The sequence goes on from JAEZPX010000010.1 coordinate 5,286, forward strand.
AGAAGGTTCTCTTCTGTAATCAATCCCTGATTATATGCAAATTCCATGGATGTTTCTGCCCATGGATCAGCATTTGTCACGATTGCCCCAAAGACGGGCATGGTGCCACTCATTGCCATAAGCAGCATCATGATTACTGCGACAAACCGCTTCATGCTATCATCCTTTCTGTTTTTAATATCAAACTTTTTTTGAGCTATATAAATTGGAGGAAGTGGATTGTTCCTTCAAAAGGCCCTACTGTACAAATTTTTGCTTAGAAGGATTGGTCATATTCTTATCTGAATGATAGAAAAATATTCCTAAAATACAAAAAAACGGTATAATTATGATGAAAATTCGAATATTTCTGCATCATATTTGATTATTTTGTTTGAGAGGGGCTTGTGGTAAGCGTACATATCATTTTCCCTATGGAAGAATAAATGAACCCATATTAGTGCTGGTACTTCCTAAATCCAGGCTTTGCCTGTTTCAGTTTGTAAGGCAAGACATCCCTATAAATCACTTTATAACAAAAAAATCGTCAAAATCTATGAATATTATACCATATTATCCAAAAAACGCAAAAAAAAATAAATGGTAACTTTTCCCTATGTAAGAAATCAATTAAGACGGTAAAACAAATAAGGATGGAAATTTTTATCCCATCCTAATTGTTAAGAGAAAATGCAGTAGCCAATTTGATATTGCAAAAATTTTTGAAAGAACAAGGAAAACATTAATCAAGGTAAGGGCTTTTGGTTTTTCCATTCTGCTCCAAAACGGTGGTGGGAATTGTTCTAATTTTAAAAATAAAATAGTAATACTTGAATAAAATCAAAAAAACAATAAAACCTCTGCCGTAGGTATTTCGCATCATAAGAAAAGCAAGTATAAGCATACAAGATACAGGAATTAAGATACAGAGTTTAGTTTTTAATGTCATTGAACGATTCTTTTCAAAGCTTTCCAAGTTGTTTTTATAAAGTTTGGTTGATTTAAACCATCTGTTGAAACGTTCTGAGCCCTTTGCGAAGCAAAACGATGCCAAAAGCAAAAAGGGGGTTGTGGGCAGAAGGGGAACAACAACACCAACTGCGCCAATGCCAAAACATAAAAAACCCAAACCAATATATATGTACTTCAGATTAATCATCTCCTTAAAATTTTAGAATGGATCAAATGACTTAGGGCGGCAAAGGGATGGTATAAAAGCATCCTTGGACCAGAGAAAATCATTACTTCCTTTATTTTATCACGCATGGAAGGGTTGTAGCAATGTACAGTACAACTACTGCAAAAGGTCTTTGTTTCCAGAAATGGACACTGCTCAATTCTTTGATAGGCATAGGAAAGAAGATTATTACAATCTTCACACAAACTTACTGATGTTTTATGTTTTTTAACACAGAACAATTTGATCATGAAAAGGACCATTTGTTTTTCTTTATTACTTTTGAAATGATTCATAGCATTCTAGGAAGCAGAGTTGTGAAAAAAGCAACAGAAATATTTATTTCACTTTTTCTAAACCCCTCTAATAAAATCCAGTGCTTTTTCAATTATATTGATATTTGGAAACTGCAATCTGCAATCCTAGCTGAGTCGCCCCCTTTCGGCTGAATAAATTTTTGAAGCAATACCTAAAGTTGATTTTCTATGGGAAACCAAAAGGATTGTGACATTTTCGGCTTCATAAAGAGATTTTAAAATAATTCCCTCATTTAAACTATCAAGATTACTGGTGGGTTCATCCAAAAGCATAAAAGGTGCCCCTGAGAGAAATGCTCTCGCCAGACCAATGCGTTGTTTTTCCCCACCCGAAAGCTTATCCCCCAATTCTCCGATGGAGGTTTCATAACCCTTAGGAAGTGTTTCCACAAATTCATGGAGGGAGGCCTTTTTTGCAGCCGCTATTATTTCCTCTTCGGTGGAATTAGCTTTTGCAAGGCGAATATTATTTCCAATGGTATCATGAAAGAGGTATGTTTCCTGTGTACAGTAGCTTTCGCTGTTACGCAGAGACTTGGTATTGATTTCTTCTATCTCGGTACCGGAAAGAGTGATGCTTCCAGAATTTTTATCCCAAAAACGCATAAGCAATTTTAGTAGGGTGGATTTTCCACAACCACTTTTTCCGTGAATTCCAATAATGCGTCCATTTGGTATGTCAATGGAGAGATTTTCTAATATTTTTTCTTCGTTGTAACCAAAGGTTAAGTTTTGGCATTGGGCGTTTTGAAAGACAATGTTTTGACCATCTGTTTTTTCTAGAACTTCAGGGGTTTCCTCCAAAAGGGAAAGAACACGTTCTCCGCTTGCCAGGGTATGGGCTAGATTATTGGAGAGATTACTTAAAGCAACAACAGGTCCAAAGGAGCTCATTAGGGCTACTGTCGATAGTAAGGCCTTTTCAAACGAAAGAATCCCATTAGAAAATAGCGTCATTGACGAAAACAGCATGATTGCTGTAAATGCAAGGATTGTGATTTCCGTGATTGCTTTTGTAAAGCCTTCCGCTTCTTTTAGTTTCTTCTGCTTTTCAGACAAGCCATTTGTTAGGTCATTGATTTCATTCAGGCGCGTAATAGTATGATCATATTGTATAAGCTCATCTAGACCACGTAGGCTTTCCAAAAAGGAAGAATTTAGATTGCCAACAGTATTGCGATACTCCATCCCATAGGCTTTTATTTTTTTCCCATTTAAAATGGGGATGACAGCACCAATGCAAATATAGGAGATTGCGGCGATGACCCCAAGCATGAGGGAAAAGCTGCCAATAAAAAATACAAAAAGTAGAGAGGTAATTACGCCGATTGCAATTGGTGAAATGGTATGGGCATAAAAAACCTCTAACAGTTCAATATCTTCTGTGATAATAGAAATCAGATTTCCTTTGTTTCTTCCTTCCAGCTTTGCTGGACATAGGCGGCGCAATGTAGAAAATACTTTATCCCGTATAATGGCTAATAGCTTAAAAGCAATGTAGTGATTACAACTTTGTTCACCGTAGCGAAAAAAACCACGTAATACAGCGAAAAGAATCAGCAGGGTGAAAATGGTATTTAGGCTGAAATAAACTTCGAAGCCAAGGAGTTTCAGTGCTGCACTTGTTCCTAGAATGGTTAAGGAAATAGAGCAGAGAAAGCCAAGTACCCCTAAAAAGATTGCCAAGAGCATGAAGTGAAGCAGAGGCCGAATAAGCCCAATGAGACCAGCCATAATTTTAATCCCGCTTCTACGCATATTGAGCACCACCCTTCCCATATTCCTCCAGGTTTTTCTGCTGATTGAACAGTTGGGCATAGAGAGAATGGGTTTCCATTAGTGCATGATGGTTGCCATTTTGGAGAATGCGCCCTTCATCCAAAACATAAATACAATTGGCATTTACAACATTGGCAAGGCGATGAGAGATTAAAATCACTGTTTTTGTTTTTGTCAGCTGCTCAATTGCTTTCATGATATAGGCTTCACTCTCTGCATCAATGTTTGAAGTGGCTTCATCAAAGATATATATTGGAGTATTGTGAAGCAATGCCCGTGCCAAAGCCAGACGTTGCCTCTGACCGCCAGATAGATTGCTTCCTTGTTCAGCAATAGGAGTTTCTAGCCCTTTCTCATTTTGAATAAAGTCTAAGAAATTGACACGGTGGAGAACTGAATAAAGCTCTTCATCTGTTGCTTCTGGGTTTGCCATTCTTAAATTATAAGCAATTGTTCCTTGAAACAGATAGCTGTTATGGTTCACGAAAGTAATGTTTTCCATCAGGCTTTTTTCACTTAGTGTTTTTAACTCGATTCCACCAATTTGAATACTACCCATATAATCCTTTAAAGCACCTTTCAAAAGCCCTGCCAATGTAGATTTACCACAGCCGCTTTTACCCACCAACGAAATAAAGGTGTTCTTGGGTATTTTTAAAGAGATATTCTGAAGAATTTTTTTTTCATTATCATATTGAAAGGATACATCTTCCAAAAGAATATCAAGACCCTCAACTTTTGCATTACCCTTTTCAGAAACGGGGGTGTCTAAAATTGCAAATATTTTGTCTGCGGCTGTCATCCCATTCATTGCGATATGAAAGAAAGAGCCCAAAAGTCTGAGGGGAATAAAAAATTCTGCGGATAGAAAAATCATTGCCATTGTTTGAAATAAGCCAATATTACCATGGGAAAATTCTAAAACAGCAAGAAGAATTCCCATTGCTGCACCACCATAGGCAACCAAATCCATTACGGAGATTGAGTTTAGCTGCATGGAGAGGACTTTCATTGTAATTTTGCGAAAAGTTTCTGCATTCCCATTCATCTCTTTTTGTTTCATCTCGTCCGCTTGATATATTTTCAAAGTAGTCATTCCCTGTAAGTTTTCTAAAAAAGAATCTCCCAAGTCAGTGTATGCAGTCCAGTATTTGCTTAATAATTTTTTTGCAAACTTTTGAACAGCAATAATCGAAAGAGGAATAAAAGGAACACATAGAAGCAGAACAACAGATGCTTTGAAACAGATGGTGGAGAGAACAAAAAACAAGGTAATTGGAGCAATCAGGCTATAAAAAAGTTGAGGCAAATATTGCGAAAAATAAGTCTCAAGCTGATTTACCCCTTCGGTGCACATTTGCACAACCTCTGCTGTGGATATTTTATTCTTATAGCTAGTGCCAATGTGGGTAAGTTTTGTATAAATCTTTTCTCTCAAAAGGCTTTTCACATTTTTTGAAGATTGAAAGGCGGTTTTTGAAGAGAATATACTGGCAAAAAAACGAAGGATACCAAAAAATATTATTATAACACCTGTTCTCTGTGCCAAGGCCATATCGAAAGTTCTATTTTGATAGGTTGAATCTATTAAAACGCAAATGGAAAGCATGATAAAAATATTGCAAATCAGACTAAACCATTGTAAAAGAACTGTTGCCACAATATATTTTTTTATATTTGGGGCAAGTTCCAAAAGACGCCTGTGAAACATAAAAAAGCCCTCCTAAATAAAAAGTAGATACGCTAGTTTGTGCGTACTTCTTAAAATTTAAACGGGCGAGGTTTATGGCAAGACTATAGCATATTCATAGTTTGATGTCAATTTAAAAAAGGATGATTTTGCTTTGAGAGGTGTTGACAAAAGAAACAAGGAATGTTATTTTCAAAACATAAATAGTTAGCATAGGAAAACTTTTGAAAAATAAGAAATAGTCTTAAAAGTTTGCAAGTGATTAATAAATTTTGAAGGTTTAGCTGTCACCAAATGAAGGTGTAAGAAATGAAAATAACAAAAAGAGAGGAGATTGAAAATGAAAGAAACAACGGTTTTAGATGGTTTTACAGAAGCGCAACTCAAGTATATTTTAATCATAAGTGCACTGCAGGATTCCTACGCCACGCTGACTGGAATTGCGGAGAATTTGGGTGTGAAAAAGCCCAGTGCTTGTCGGATGATTTACCAACTAAAAGATATGGGTGTACTAAAAACAGATGAAAGCAACCGATTTAAAAAAGTTTTTTTAACTCAATTTGGCAATAGTATTGCGGCAATGCTGGAGCACCAGCAATATATGATATACAGACTGTTAATCCAGCAATTAGGGACAGACCCAGAGACGGCTCAGCGTCAGGCTGAGAAGCTTCTTGGGAAGCTAGAGCCAGAGGTGGTGTCTCTTTTGGAGGTAAAATTTAATGAGTTTTGTGAAGAGGATGGTTTACGTGAAGAAACCTATGATGCAAAGCAATGGGAGAGTCCGGGCGATGGCAGTTATTTCATTCCTTTTAAAATTTTAAAGGCGGATAGTGATATGATTTCCATGGGGAATAAAGGATTTGAACATCCTTGTATTTTGGTGTTAAATAACGAAAAACAAGAGGTAGTATTAAAATCAAGGGATATATTTTACAAATCTATTTTAGGAAAATGCCTTTATGGAAAATTAAGCTCTATGAAGTTTAAAAATAGGGAGACAGATACATATCAACTTGCGGAGTGTACCCATTCTATATACAGATTACCGTTAAGTGAAATGAAATGCAAATATGATTCTTAAGGAAAAATCGTGACTGGTGTAATCAGAATTATGGCAAGAGCAACTGTGGGCGTTTTTCATATGGCAGAAGCAAAAGCTGATTTGGTACTTGACTTAACAGCTATTGAAATAAACAGTAGATAGAACATGTAACTTGGTAAAATGTGCATCTATTTTTACGAGTTTAGAGTTTCATTTACATAAAAAAACTGGCAAATTCATAGGAAAAAATTTGAAAATAGGTTTGACAACAATCTTTAGGTGTGATATAGTTTACCTGTAAGTTAGTTATAACTAACAAATTGGAATATCATGCTTACACATTGATGAAAAACGGGCGAGGTTTTACATCAAGTATAACATTGTTGCCATAAAAAACGTAATTTTCAAGGAATGACCTTTGTGTCGTTCCTTGTACTATTTTTACGGGAAATTAGCCTAGTCTAATGCTTGATGGCCTAGGGAAATAAAAGTAGGTATGATAAACTTACAAATGCAGTAAGCGAGCGGATTTTGTATGACACATGAAAGTTAGCTAGTGCTAACAAAAAAGTTTGCGTACGAAAATCAAGTTGTAGATTGTTTATAATGGCCGAAGTGAACCCTGTTGAAACAATTCAAGTACTTCGGTTTGATTATAAAAATAGAATATAAAGGAGGTATAAAAGAAAAAAACAGAAAAAATCGTATCAAACCAGAGCAACAAAGCAAAAACCGGTTTTTGCCCCAAAAAGGGCAGTAAGATAACTTAATATTTACTTATAAAAGGGAGGAATAGTTATGAGAAATTTATTAAAGAAAATTACAGGTTTGGGTATGGCAACAATGATGGCTTTGAGCATGGGAGTGGTAGCGTTTGCCCAAGAGGCACCCGGATATGTGACGTTCTTCAAAAGTGGCAGCAGTACTGCAGTTTCAATGACACAAAAAGCTCTTGCTGACTATTCCAGCAAGGTTCAGGTAGGTGACAACTATGTTTACACCATCAATCTACAAACCTTTGAAATGACAAAAATGGGGGTATCGGGCGAGGGCTATATGACAGGTATTACATTAGGCTCCACAGCCAAGAATGCAGGTATTACTGCCTCAGTAACCAATGGCGGGGACACGTTAATTGTATCTGTTCCAACAAATCTTGTAATCAACGGTAATTCTGCCAAATATGATGCAAAGATAGAAGCACAGGTCGAACTATTATGGGGAATCAAATTTGATATGCCTTCATCAGTAAATTTAGCTATTACAGATTCACAATTGACATATTCTGAATAACTAATGCATCCTTTTCACTAAATTATTTTGAGAGCCGAAGGCTTAGCGGCTTTTGGCTCTATTATTTATTATATATTGAAATACTTAAAGCAAGGTATTCGTAAGGAACTTATTGTTAAAAAAGTTCTTGAGGAAACTCAATATAGGGGGAGTGAACCAAATTGAAATATAAAAAGTATTTGACAATGTTTTTGGCGGGTACATTGGTAATTTCATCATCGCCGACGAAAATTTTTGCAGATTCAAACGAACAACAGGTTGAACAGCAGGATGGTTCTGGGGAAAAAGATACTGACATATCAGTAGTAGAAAAAACAGATGAAGGGGAATTCGGTAAAACCGAGACTAAAGCAGAATCAGAGGGCGTAGAGACAGGTGAGGAAGACAGCGGGGAACTAGAAACGGGGGATACAGAAACTAATGAAGCAGAAACAAGCAATACAGAAACAGGTAATTCAGAAATTGTCGAGAAAGAAACTGGAGAAATAGAAGCGGGAAACACAGAAACAGGCAACCCAGAGAATGAGGAAACAGGGGAAACACAAACAACAGAAGGTGCGGAAAATACGGAGGAATCCGAAAATATAAAAGAGGGCGAGGAAGCCCCTATACAAGCGAGTGTGCTTGATGCAAGTTTAGTATCCAGTACTGATACTGTAGAGGCACCGGCTATTACAGCTCGTGATGACAATGATATCAGTCAAACCTACTATGCAAATAATGCTACAGTAAAGGTTGAGATAGCAGTACCCGAGGATACCCAGGTATATTATACAATAGACGGTACAGACCCAACAGAGAGTGGAACGAGACAGCTTTATAGTGGGGCATTTATTTTGACTGCATCGGGCACAGAGGCAGAAGCGTTGACAATAAAAGCTGTTGCTACCCAGGAGGTAACGGGAGGAGAAAACACCACAACGCAATATTCAGAACTGATTACTAAGGAGATATGCTTTATTGCAGAAGTTGATGTGTCGGAACCTGTGATCAAAACATGTGACAGCAGCGGAGATTCTCAGGACAGCTATTCTTATTTGTCGCCAGTAACGGTTGAGATTGATGCACCTTTTAATACAGAGGTATTGTTTACAACAGATGGTACTGACCCAATTCAAAGTGACACAAAACAGCTTTATAAAGGTTCGTTTACAGTTTCACTTCCTATGGCACAATATACGTCGGGAGGAACAACTGAAATAAAAGCGGTGGTAAAAACAGGGGTTGAGTGTGGCAATGGAGAAATGATCTATGTTTATTCTGATTTAGTGAGTAGTTCCATTGTATTTCGAGCTGCGACAACATTAAAGAACCCGACAATAAAAGCTACGCAGAAAATAAGCGGTGCAGTTACAACAACATCATCACTGCAGAAGAGTATTTCTAATATAGCTAACAATGAAACGGTTGAGATTGAGATCACCCATCCAAACGATGCTTCAAGTAGAATATTGTATACCTTAGATGATACCGATCCAAGGGAGAGCGATACAGCATTAGTTTATACGGATGAATTTTCAATAACTGCTAGCGGTCTAGCAGCTGAGGCTGTGGTTGTTAGAGTCACTGTTGAAGTAATGGATGGTACACAAAAAACATATACCTCTCCCAGAAAACTTACTCTGAATTTTTTGCAGGAAGAGATTGCTGCACCTGAGCTTTCTTTCACCCCTTTGGAAAATGGTGAATCAAAATATAAGAATACGGCAGAGGTTACTGCCAATATTACAAATTATGATGCACAGCTGGGATATGTTTATACCCTTGATGGAACAGATCCAACCTTGGAAAGCAACGCTTATGATAACAGCATAGGAATTGCGGGAATTAAAGCTCCTTCCCAGGCAGGAGGTAAGGTAACCATTAAGGTTGCGTCTGTGAAAGAAGGTAAATATTTATCTTCTATAACCACTAAAGAAATTTATTTTAAATCAAATGAGGATTTGATACTAACGCAAGGGAATTATATAGCTGATTTTGTAATAAAATGCAATGATGGAAATAATGCATGGTTGAAGGATTACATAGACACCAAGGATGTTGAGATTAATTTAGATAGTGACGGTAAAATGAGCCTTACAATACGTTTTGTTGAGAAGACAACCGATAATGTGGGAGTTGAAGCTTACAAGTTCAAGTCCGCAAAAATAGTGAGTTATGAGGGAGAAGAAACAGAACTTGCTTTTGAAGAACCAACTGAGATAAATTCTTATTTGTATAGTTCAAACAGCACTTATGTCATAAAAACGGTTACGCTACCTATGGAATCCCTATCCGCTGATGTTCCGGTGCAATTTGAAAATAACAGTGGTGTATGGGTGGATTTTGTTCTTACCCTAAATTCGCAGCCAAAGCCAGCATCAGAAAGAAAAATAGATAATTCTGTTATGGGTTACTCTATCATTGCCGGTTCTCAAAATTTAACTTACGATGGTTATAGACAATATAAAAACCCCATTACAATTACTTTAGACAGCAAGGGATATTCGGTAACAAGACCTATGGTGTATTATTTTACCACAGATGATACAGAGGAGATAGGTTTGGAATCCAGATCAATGAATTTACCTGTTGTAAATTCTTTATCGGTTGCTACAAATTACGAAGGGGCCGTTGAGGATGCATATGAAATATTTACCAAGAACAAAGATCCTCATGCTCTTAATATAAGAGTTAAAGGTTATGTTGAAGGTTTAGGTTGGACAGACGAAATTTCTATTCCCTTAAAGTTCAATGCAAGGGCTTTGTCAAGTGAAATTGTAGATGCCAATGGAACGGGTACAAAGATGACGACAACAGGAACGTTTCATGATGGGAAAAGCGACTTAGGATATACCATTCCGTATGATACAGCTTTTAAAGTAGACACCGAAGAGGATAAAACGAAGATAGAGATTTATTCTAACTTGATTTCACAGGTAAATGCGGAACATGGCAGTAGCAAAAAAAAGGTGCTAAATATTACTTTGGCAACACCTAGCGGTGGACAAGTGAAAGTTTTGGATGCTTTTGGAGAATTTAAAGAGTCTTTTCTAAGTATTCCACAAACCGAAGGGTTTTCTGTAGAAGCGGTTTCAGTGTATCACATCAATAAATCCGGAACGGAAGCCATACTGCTTCCTCGTTACGCTGGAAGTAACGAAATGGGCTATGGTATGTATAGAATAACAAATGAATATCCCGATGGGGTTTATGTGTTGGTTGCAGGAGAGAATGCTGACATGCCCGCTCTGGCAAACGGATACTATTATGCAACTGCAAGACTAAAAGACAGTAATAATAAGTTTGAAGCCAATGAATATGCGGATATGATAGACAACAAGTATCAGCAGGGATATGCAATGCTTGACATTAGAACTTATTCAAAATATTTGTATCTTCCCCTTGCTAACAAAAATGGGGAGTATGTAAAGGAATTTTATTACTATGATTATACAAAGAATGAATATGTGAAAGCAGCGGCTGAGGAAACCTATACAGTGAACGGTGAAAAATATGTAAAACTCGCTAAAATGCCCATAACTACAAAAAAGGCTTACTTAAATGTATATTTTACAACCTCAGCAGGAAAAAACCAATACGGAATCATGGAAATGGATTATAGCAGTGTTAGTTCAGCAACAGGGATACCTACCCAAGCGCCGAAAATGACAACTGCAACAGGGGCCACCTCTTATGTGAATGATGGTGAGGCCGTCGTATCTCTAGCCACTGCATCGGAAAATGCAAAGATTTACTATACCTGTACCAGTGGAAATACAGGTGTGGATCCTGATACAACAAAGGCAAGCCAAATTTATAAGAATACCTTTGAATTATCCACAGAAAACAAAGAAGGAGAGATATTTACCATTCGTGCGGTTACGGTGAAAAGTGGATATATCACCTCAGACATGATGGAATTTAAGATTTCCTTTCACAAAGAGGGGATGGCTGCAATAACCGCAGAAAAACCTACTATTTTTGCAAAATACAAAAGTGGGGATACAGCTACAAATGGTATTTACACTGTGAACATATCAAATGCAACTGATGAAACATCGGTTTATTATACTACGGATGGTTCTCTGCCTTCGGAACAAAATGGAGCATTATATACAACAAGCTTTGAGGTGCCTGCCCTTACCAATGGTACCCCCACAGTCATTCAGGCTATTGCTGTAGGCGCTAATGTTAATGCTTCTGAGATTGCAAAGAAAACCATTGTGTTTTCATCAAATTGGTGGGATAACATGGAGCCAGGTTATGGCTATGAAGTGCAGATTAAGATGTTGAATTTTGCCAATAATAGCCTTCTATCCATGGGAAATGGAGCATTAACGGGCAAGGCGGTCTTAACGGTGGATTCAGAGGGCAACCACTTTTTAACAGTGCCTTTTCAGGGCATTAATATGGGTGCCGGTTTGGGTTACTTGATAGATATGTGGTATTTTGAGAATGAAGATGCAACAGGAGAAGATATATGGAAAGATACAAGGATACAAGGTACCTATACATATTCCGTCTCAGGCAAGATTGCAACGGTAACCATACCTTTATTTAACAATCATTCCAAGGTGTCTGTTGGGATTGAATCGGATTTTCAAGCCATGGGTAAGCAAAGGGCTACTTTATCTTTGGATTATTCCAAGGTCATAGAAGCTGTTACAGGCGATGTTGTTGTGGTGGAAAAGCAAGTTGAGTCACCTATCATTGATGGAGTCTTAAATGCAAAAGGCGATGCCATGACAATTAGCATTGCTTTGCCATCAGCCAGTGAAGTGAAGGATGCTGACATTTACTATATTGTTAGTGGAAAAGATGATGCCGTTGTTGATAAGATAACTAAAAACAAGTATACTGGGGCATTTACAATTAGTAAATCTGAGGCGGCTGCGTTTGGGGGGATAGATGATACAGTAAATGTACTTGCAGTGGCCGTAAAGAACGGATACATTGATTCTCTTATCAATGTGAAAAAGTTCACTTTTAATACATCAGCTATAGATCCTACCAAGCCGATTGAGGGGGAAGTTGATGTTACAAAGGATGGAAAATATTGGGTATATGTAAGCCTTTATAAAGCCAATGATAATGAGCTTTCTATGGGCAATGTAGCATTTGAGAATAATTCCAAGGCTCTTATTGTAACAAGTGGTGGAAAGTCAGTGATGCAGATGGGTTCAAATCCTGTTAAGATTCCTCCTTATTATTCGGCTCTACAAGAGTTTCAGTTTAAAAATGCTGGAGGAACATATCAGCTTGCCACGGCTTTGGACACAAAGGAGATCAAAACAACCTATAACGGTGTTAACTATTCCTTTGATTATTTGAAAAAGTTTGAATTTACCTTACCAAGTGTTACAGATAGTTTTATAGATGTAAAGGTGAAGGTACCCTATACCATTATGGATTCTGCAGTGGGGGATAATGCAATTCCAGCAAGACTGAAAATTGATTGGAGCGGTATTACTGCCGCCAAGGATTCTGATGAGCTTCGTGCCAGTGATTCTGTAGCGGAAAGTACAATTACCATTAAGAGTAGCCCTATTGATGCAACAGACCCTAAAACTGGAATCCGACTTGTGGCTCCGGCTGATATTTTAATGGAAGGTACAACGCTTGCCGCCGCAGAAATCAAGACGGGTGTCCAGTTTAAGCTGGTTCAGAAAGCCATCGGGGATGAATTTACAAAGTTTACTGCATTTAGCATCCTTGCAATGCTGGATGAAAAAGAAACAACACCATTAGGAAATGTAAAAATCTATATTCCCATTCCTGAGGGCTTTGATGAACAAAGGGTTGCTTTATACAGAGTAAATGAGGATGGAACAAAAACACTAGTTCGTGGAACTGTGAATCATGGTGGATTAATTCCTGTGGCAAGTGGAGGGGAACCAATTTATTTTGAATTTGAAACTGACAAACTTGGCTTATTTGTGATAGTTGAAACGGATGAGGTTTTAAATGTTCCTGTTGTTGCCGAGGTGGTTGAAGAAAAAGAGTTGTTTGATGATATTTCTGGGCACTGGGCTAAGGAATATATTAAAAAAGCTGTTGAAATGGGGATTTTCCTTGGGACTAGCGAATCAAACTTTGAACCTAATGTAAAAATGACAAGAGGGATGTTTGTCACAGTTCTAGGAAAAATGGAAGGAATCACTTCAAAAACCTATAGAGGAGAAAAATTCAATGACGTTAAGGATGGGGATTATTATTCATCCTTTGTGCTTTGGGCATCTGATACGGGTATTGCAAGGGGGATTGATGAGAATCATTTTGCTCCTAACGAAACAATTACCAGAGAGCAGGTGGCTGCTATGCTTTCAAAGTATGCCCAGATGAAAGGGCTAGAGCTGAAAAGTGACAGAAATCACGACTTTGCTGATGGTACTGACGTCAGTGATTGGGCAAAGGATAGTGTAGAGGCTCTTGCAAAGGCAGGTGTTCTCAGTGGACGTGAGAATAGAACCTTTGCACCAAAGGATTCTGCTTCCAGAGCGGAAGTAGCAGTTATTCTTGTGAAGTTTATGGAGGAATATATGCCTTCTGAGAACACGCTGGAGACGGAAAAAATCTAAAAAATGTGGTGTTTTGTCCTCTTTTGTTTCACACAATAAAATAGACAGTGCCCTCCCTTTGGGGGGGCTGTCTGCCAATACGAGCGGAGGTAAAAAATGAAGAGAATAGGTTTGAAAAGAATAACTTCTATCATAATGGCCGTAATTTTTTGCAACTGTATGCAGCTAAACGTATTCGCCTTAAGTGATGGTATTTATACGGCGGATACACTTACCTATTATATCAATCCTGATACAGGAAAGACTGATGACGGCGGAACGGGGAACGCAGAAATCGGCGAGGGAATGTGCAGAAGTGCTGTATATGAAAAGGCATTGGTTGAGCAACAAGATGGAAAGATATGGGTAAGTTTAAGAATGCTTTTATACAGCCATATATCTAATATCAAAATCTATACCCAGAATACACCAAAAGGAGAGTACACGGAGGTCAAGTATTCTGTTATGGCGGAGAACTCCACAAATGATAGTGGAGATATGCGCTTTGAGGTGCCTTCAGCAGATTGCTTTGTGAAAACAAAAATGTATGTTGCACCAATGGGCAGAGATGTCTGTTTTTATTGGAAGATAGATGTAGCAACAGCCCAAAATGGAAATGGTGATTTTGTTAAAACAATTAAATTGGGAACAAAAACAACAAAGCAAGAGGAATTTACAGATGTTACTTCCCACTGGGCCAAAGCTGATATTGAGAGTGTCGTTTCAAAGAAACTCTTCAGTGGAACAAGCGATTCTACCTTTAGCCCTGATACTGCAATGACAAGAGGAATGTTTGTAACCGTATTAGGCAGATTGAGCGGAGATGATGTTTCTAAATACAACAGCGGAAAATTTCGGGATGTAGGTGTAAATCAGTATTATGCAAAATATATTGGATGGGCAAATGCAAAGGGAATTGTTTCCGGTGTGACAGAGACAACATTTCAGGCTGATTCACCAGTGGCGTGCGAACAGGCTACGGCAATTTTGGTAAAGTATATGGAATACAAGGGAATTCCCTTTAAAACTAACGGTTCTGTGGCAAAAATGGATACAGTGAGTTCTTGGGCGAAGAAGAGCGTGGAAAAGGCAGGACTGGCAGGGATAATTTCAAGTCAAAATACAAATGGATTTCAATTTAAATCCTCAGCCACCAGAGCTGATGTGGCATCTATGGTTATGAATATGATTAACGGAGCTGAAAAATAGAGCAGTTTTTAAGCTAAAACAAATACCAGGGTGATGGAGAATAGGGACTATGAACGAATTTATGAAGTTTAGAAAAAACGAATGTTCAGGACAATTACAAATCGGTTTTTAATCCTAAACTTCCAAGCACAACAGCTTGAAATGTTGGGGAAAGGGGAAGAACATGAAAAGATTGAAGCAAAGGATGCTAATTCTAATCCTTGGACTTATGATGTTTTCTGCTACAGCTTGTGTGGATCAAAGCGGAGCGAATGCAGAAGAAACGAAGACAGTTACAAAAACAATGTCAGCGGAAATTGTAGCAGGAAAACAGATAGAAGAAAACACAGAAAAAGAGACCGAAACTAGTAAAGAGGACGATGAGAAACAGAGCGCAGATGGTTCACTGGATGTGAAAACAGAACAGACCAAGAAATTAGATGCCAAGACTCAGACGCAGGCTGGTAACAAGAAACCTGAGACGGAAGAAGTACGTATTATTGCAACATCGGCAGCAACCTGCGAGATAATGAGCCGATTGGGGATTGAATTAATTGGTGTGCCAAATACCACTGTTTCTACAATTCCCTCTCGATATGACAATGCAACTCGCATTGGTACGCCTATGGCTCCGGATTTGGAAATCATCAAATCTTTGAATCCTACTGATGTAATAGGACCGGATACGCTAAAAGAGGATTTAAAAATAAAATACGATAACATTGGGGTTACAGCTACATTTATCGATTTAAAAAGCGTGAAAGGTTTATATGACAGCATAACTTTGATAGGGAATAAGTATGGGAAAGCAGAAGAGGCAAAGGCCTTGGTTGAGGACTACAATACCTTCATAAAGGATTATACGTCAAAGCATGTAGTGACAGAAAAACCTAAGGTACTGGTACTTATGGGCCTTCCCGGCAGTTATCTTGTGGCGACAAATAAATCTTATGCAGGGTCGTTGGTAGAGCTTGCTGGAGGGGTGAATGTATTTTCCAGTAATGAGAAGGATTTTCTTAATGTGAACCCAGAAGAAATTTTAAAGACAGATCCTGATATTATCATTCGCACAGCCCATGGACTGCCGAAAGAAGCACTAAAAATGTTTGCAAAGGAATTTTCAGAAAATGATATTTGGAAGCATTTTAGAGCGGTGCAGGATGGAAAGGTTTTCGATGTGGACTATATGGTTTTTGGCATGAGTGCAACCTTTGACTATCCTCAAGCCCTTTCTGATTTAGAGCCTATGCTTTTTGGTGAATGAAATGAGAAAAAGAAAAATATCTGCTTTTTTTATACTGACAATTTTGCTTTTTGGACTTTTTATGATGTCGGTCAACTTGGGAAGCATCAAGGTTACTTATGGAGAACTTTTCAGGGGGTTATTTATAGAATATAACGAAAATGTAGCGACCATTTATGATTTAAGATTTCCTAGAATTATAATTGCGATGGTGACGGGGGCCGGACTGGCAGTTTCCGGAGTGCTTTTTCAGGCAGTGCTGAAAAACCCATTGGCAGACCCAGGTATTATTGGCATTTCCGCAGGGTCAGCCTTTGTTTCTGTATTAATTGTGGCCTTTTTCCCTATGTGGTACTTTTTTACGCCGTTATTTTCTTTTCTGGGAGGAATCCTTGCTTGTGTATTGGTATATTCTCTTTCTTGGAAAGCGGGGTTTTCGCCCCTTAGAATTATTTTGGTGGGTGTCGCTATAAATGCAGTATTTACGGGACTCATGGAATCCTTTGGATCAATGAGTGGGCAAAATTATTCCGGTGCTGCTGCAATTGTGAATGCAAATATCTCCATGAAAACATGGAAGGATGTACGCCTATTGACAGGATATGTTACCCTAGGACTTATTCTTGCCTTATTTGCAGCCACAAGGTGCAATCTTCTTGCCCTAGAGGATAAAACCATTCGGAGCCTTGGGGTGAATGTGAATGCTTTAAGAGCGGTTATTTCTATAATTGCCGTACTGCTTGCTTCAATTACTACGGCAGTTGCCGGTTCGATTAGTTTTATAGGATTAATTGTCCCACATATTGGCAGGCTTATGGTAGGGAGCGACCATAAATATTTAATCCCTTTTTCAATGCTTTTTGGAGCTTTTACCATGCTTTTGGCGGACACGGTGGGTCGTTTAATTGCCTATCCTTATGAAATTTCTGCTGCGATTATTATGTCGGTCATAGGCGGGCCGTTCTTTATTGTATTGCTGAAAAGGAGTGACAGGACCTATGGAGGTTAGAGAACTGGATTTTTCCTATGGAAAGAATAAAGTTTTAAATGAAATTTCTTTTCAAATTCCAAAAGGAAAAATAACAACGCTGATTGGAGCAAATGGCTGTGGAAAATCAACATTATTTCATGTGATGACAAAGAATTTAAGGGCGCAACAAGGTACGATTTTTCTTGATGGGAAAAACATAAACGACATCCCTTTAAAGCAGTTTGCAAAGGAGGTTTCTATTGTACACCAATACAATGTTTCTCCCAATGATTTGACTGTGAAGAAGCTCATTGGTTATGGGAGAATTGCTCACGGTGGTTTTGGTAAAAAAAACAAGGAACAGGATGATAAATTCATTCATTGGGCAATGGAAATTACCGGTTTAAAGGAGTTGCAAGACAGGCAGATTTCTGATTTATCTGGGGGACAGAGACAAAGAGTATGGATTGCCATGGCACTGGCACAAAATACAAAGATACTATTTTTAGATGAACCCACTACATATTTGGATATACGGTATCAAATTGAGATATTGAAGCTGCTAAAGCGGCTGAATACAGAGCTGGGAATGACAATGCTTGTTGTGCTCCATGATATTAATCAGGCAATACAATACAGCGACGAAATAATAGCAATGAGGGATGGAAAAATTATTGCTCAAGGGAGCCCAAGAGATGTTGCCACGGAAAAAATATTAAAGTCAGTGTATGATGTAGATTTAAGAGTGGAGAATGTGAATGGAAATATTTTTGTTCTTACAATTTAAGCGTTTTATAGTTGCGGAATGTGCAAATTTGAAATTTGATGATTATTTATATAAATATATTTAGTCATAAGGACTCCTCAGAGAAAAGATGTTAAGCTCTAAGTTTGTATAAGTATGATTGATTAAGAAAAACTGCTTTTTAAGATTAGATTAGAATTACTGGAAGACCTCTTGTGTAATTGTGTCTTAATGGACACGATTTAATATAGCACAGGAGGTTCTTTTTATTTTAAGCAGAGAGAAGTAGGGGTGGTTCTTTAGGTATATGATGAATAGATTCATATACGATTATTTTATAGGAATACGTGAAGAGAGTTGAAAAATTTTGTTAAAAATTGTATAATTATGAATTAGAATGTTCATTTTCATATATGCAAATGAGTGGATGTCGTTGTGAAGATAATTGAAAAAAATAACACTGGATAGATGATTTAATATATCATTCTATAAAAGAATATATTAGTGCAGCTTAAGTAAATAAGCATGTAGGGATAATTTTAGAAGTTTGATATTAGAAAGGTGAGAAAAAATGGCAATTGTAGAGGTTATAAAATATAATGGTGGACCAGACGTTTTTGCTTGGAAATATCCTAGTGAAGAGTTAGGAACCTGGACACAGTTGATTGTAAATGAATCACAAGAAGCTGTTTTTATTAAAAGTGGGAAAGTATTGGATATTTTTGGGAGCGGAAGGCACACTCTAGAAACTGCCAATATTCCTTTATTGAATAATATCATTAACTTGCCCTTTGGTGGAAGATCTCCTTTTACTGCTGAGGTCTGGTATATTAATAAAGCATTCAATTTAGATATCAAGTGGGGAACGCCCACGCCAATTCAAATTCAAGACCCCAAATATGGAATTTTTGCCCCTGTTCGCTCTAATGGTACTTTTGGCATTCAAATTGTGGATTCTAAAAAATTCTTGGTTAAATTAGTTGGTACCATGCAGGTATTCGATAAAATGTCAGTAACCAAGTACTTCAGAGGGATTTATGTTGCAAAAGTGAAGGATGCAATTTCCACTTACTTGATACATAATAAGATTAGCATATTGGAAATCAATGCATATATTGATGAGCTATCGACATTTATGAAAGAAAACATACAGCCAACCATGGAAGAATTCGGTATTCAACTAGTGAATTTCTATGTCAATGAAATTAGTGTTCCAGAAGAGGATTCTGCAGTGCGAAAGCTAAAAGATGCTCTATCAAAGAGAGCAGAAATGAACATTATTGGCTACAGCTATCAGCAGGAGCGCTCTTTTAATACACTAGAAGGTGCAGCCAAAAACCAACATTCTACAGCTGCTCCCCTTATGGGAGCGGGAATGGGCTTAGGTATGGGACTGGGTATGGGAAAAACCGTGGGAGCAGGATTTGGGGGAATGGCCGAGGAAATACAAATTACCAACCATGCAGGTGAAAAAGAATGCCCTGAGTGTCATGGGAAGATGCCAGCACAACAACGATTTTGTGGTATTTGTGGCTTTGACACGAATACAGAGGGAAGCAAAAAGGAAGAGCGACGCAAATTATGTTGTTCTGAATGTGGATCACCTCTTTCAGACAGCATCAAATTCTGCACTGAGTGTGGTAGAAAAATAAACCTCTGTCCCAAATGCGGAATAGATTTGCCTGATGGTACCAAAGTGTGTTCAGAATGTGGATATGAAATCCCCACAGCTTGTCCAGGGTGTGGTTTTTCCATATCTCCCAAAGCGAAATTTTGCCCTGAGTGTGGTCAGGTACTATTGAAGAAATGTCCGAAGTGTGATGTGGCCTTTGAAGGTACACCAAAATTTTGCCCTGAATGTGGCGAGAAGCTATAGAGGAGGGAAAATGTATGAATAGATACAGTAAAGCTTTGCTGATTTCGGGCATTATCACCGTTGTTATTTCTGCCATTGTTTTGCTACTGTGTATCAATGACTGGAGCGGTCTTACGACTCTTGCGGCAATGTTTTTTATTTGGGCAGAAATTGTATTTTTCGGAGGCTTGATTTTTCAACAGAAAATCAGATCTCAGACAGAGCAGGTGGTGTTATATGCTTCCTTTATCCCGCTACTTACAATTTACTCCTTAGTTTGTGGGGGATTATCAGTTCTTTTTCTTATTAAATTTAAACCTGAATGGAAATTCTTTGTTAGCATTCAACTAGTTTTAGCTGGAATTACTGCAATTTTACTGATTGCTCTTTACTCAGCGAGTAGAGCTATTCGTTCCTCCAATCAGAATACAATGCACGATATTATACAGATAAATTCATATATCAGTCGGATCAATACTCTTGCAGTATCTGCGGGTGAAGAAGAGAGTTATGGACTTAATTTGAAAGCAATTTCTGAGGCATTACGCTTTACTGATGTATCTGCTGTGGTTTCTGTGGATGAGGAGATAAACCATATCATTTCTGAATTAGAGTTAGAGTTTGAAAAAGAAACTATATTTAGGTCAGCAAAATTAATTCAAGAAAGATGCATCAAATTAGCTAAATTGATTGAAATAAGAAAGATACAATCTAAGACCATTAAGGAAGGAATCATTTAGATATGAAAAATTCGTATTCAGCAATTGTTATGAGTATCATTATTGAAAAGATACAATTTATTGCAGGAATTATATTTCTATTAGTGTTTGGGTTGTGCACCGTGGTGTCGTTGGCAGATGCAGAACTAGCGTCTGATGGATTTCTTGCGTTTTGCCTTGTAGTGGACGGCTTATGTATTCTGTTAATTTACTTTAGCAGAAAGAGACATAAATTAAATACTGATTTTAAGAAATATGTATCCGCACTATCGGATGATCCTACCGGTTCTATTTTAAACTTAGCAAATGCCATGGGGACTTCAGAAGATGTGGTCTCGGTGAATTTGAATAAGATGATAGAAAAAAAATATTTTTCAAATGCATATATAGACAAAAGGAAAAATTGTATTGTTTTATATAACCAAGGAGAGACAATGGGCGTTGCACCCACTGCAGGAAATGTGAGCTCCTTTACAGGAGTCTCTCAAGAAATGGTTACAGTGCGTTGTAAAGGTTGCGGCGGTGTAAACGCAATTCCAAAAGGACAATCGGCAGAGTGTGAATACTGTGGCTCCTTGCTTCAGGGGTGAGCACTTAAATAAATTGGGCAATCATTAACATTTTAAGCAACAATGAAAGTGAGGGCAAAGTAATGAAAAGTAAGGGAGCCCCATGGGCGTTTATTATCATACTTTTATTTCTTTTTTTCCCAGCAGGGATTATTGTTATGTTACTTAAGCTTCATAAAGATCCATTTCACTATACATCCAATGGAAATGGTACAATAATTGTTGGTTGGATACTATTTGTGTTCGGTATTTTTTACTTGATTATTTACCTATCTGATAGTGCCACAAACAGTGGTGTCGGTCCACTACTCAGTGGGGTGGCTTTTTGCTGTGGAGGTGGCTTTGCTCTGGTTCGACACGGAAGAAAGTACAAACAAAGAGGAATGTTATTTTCAAGATATCTCACATGTATTATGAATAGCGAGGATGGGTCAATAGGGGACATGGCAGCATCCTTAGGGTTTACCTATGATAAAGCTTATAGGGATATTGTAGAATTGATTCAATGTGGCGCATTGCCTAACAGCTATATTGATGAGTCAACAAATTGTGTTGTATCTCCATATATTAAAAAAGGAGTTATTGATTATACAAACAGAACACAGATGAAAAAAGAACCTGAAAAATTTATATCTAGGACAGTGAAATGCTCCAATTGCGGTGGTATGAATAGTATCACAGGAAATAACAATGAGTGTGAATACTGTGGCTCACCTCTTGCTTATGAATATAATTAGGGCTGAATTCGAGGCAAGAGACCTCCTTATATTAGACTGTTTGCAAAATATGCAAACGGTCTTTTTTTTGTTATTTTTTTGGTCTAGAAGTGATTAAAAAAACAAGCATAAATAAATAGTATTAAGGGAGGGTAAACAGAAAAATAAGAGCCTTTAAATTAGAGTGTGATTGCAAATGTCCGAGCTACTTTACAAATATTAGCAAAAGGGTAACTAAGGGGACATACTTTAATGATATTATCCTACCATAGATATTTGCAAACAAGCTCATAGAGGCATTTTATATACCAATGATTTAATATTTGTAAAAATATAAATCAAAAGAGAGCATTGTTTATTGATATCTTGTTTCTGTAGACAGGCCTGCACAGATACTTATTCCAAAATTCAATTAGGGAGGGGATTTTTCAGGAAAAATGAAGAACAGAAGGTGGAGGGAAGGTATATTTCAAAGGTTAGGTGGGCGAAATGGCAAAATGGGCTAAGGTAGACTATAAACAGTTGACCAAACTGCGAGATGAAGTGAACAAACTCTCTAAGGAGGAATTTCCCAAGTTCCAAGAGAAAATGGTATTAGAGATGGCCACCAGACTAGTACTAAAGGCGTTAAAGCACACCCCTACAGACCCTAAGGATTCCCCTGGGATAAGAGCGGGTTGGTGCATTGGCGACGTGAGTTACGATGGCGGAGCCTACAGCATTGAAGTATACAATAGCTGCATCTATGCAAATTCCGTTGAATGGGGGTATTTAGCGGAGGACGGGAAGACTTTGATACCCGGACGCTTTATGCTGCATCTTTCGGAAGAGGAGCTGCGCAAAGATGCTGACAAAGCAATAGAAGAAAAGCTGATGGAAGTTTTAAGGAGGGGTTTCCCATGATTTCCAAATTGATGACAGGGATTGAACAAGCTATACGAAAGGAATTCCCTGAAACTACCTATAAAATTTATATGGAGGCAACAGAGCGAGTTTCCCCTTGTTTCATTATTCTTTGTATTAGCCAAAGCCGCAATGCAAAGCTTGGAGATAGATTTATTCTGAACACCTCCTTTGAGGTGCAATATTGCTCAGGCAGTGGCAATAACGAATGCTGGGAAGTGGCAGAAAAGCTGAGGGAACTTTTAGATGTAATCTCCCTTGGGGAGGATTTGGTGCAGGGGCGAAACAACAATTACAGGGTGGAAAACGGTGTGTTGCATTTTGTAATGGATTATAACATACCCATGATGCGAGAGCAGGATGCAGTAGATTTTATGGAAGAGGTGACGGTGTATGGCAAAACAAGGGAAGCAGGAAAATAAAAAAGAGGAAAAATATTTTTCTAAGGAGGCAATTTTGCATAGTCAGAAATACGGAGAACACAGCGATTTACTTTTCGCAGTATTGGCTGACGAGAAAGTATATACCTCTATGGAGATTGATAACACGATTGATGAATTTCAGAAAGGAAAGGTGAAATAAATGGGATTAGGCGGCGGTACATATTTGGTACAAAACAAGACCCTTCCGGGGGCATACATTAACTTTATTTCTGCGGCAAGAGCTTCTGCCACACTCTCGGACAGAGGGTATGCAGCAATGGCTTTAGAATTGGACTGGGGTGTTGACGGTGAAATGTTTACCATTGAGAATGGAGATTTTCAAAAAGAATCTTTAAAAATTCTTGGTTACGAATACAGCCATGAAAAGCTAAAGGGTCTGCGAGATTTATTTTGCAATGCCAAAACATTATACGCTTATCGCTTAAACAGCGGCAATAAGGCGGTAAATCCCTTTGCAACAGCATGTTATAGTGGTATTCGTGGCAATGATATTAAAATTGCCATTTCTGCCAATGTGGACGAGCCCACAAAATTTGATGTGATTACGTTATTGGAAAACACAAAAGTAGATATACAGACTGTGGCTGAGGTGTCAGAATTAAAGGACAATGATTTCGTTGTATTTAAAAAGGATTGGGTTTTAGAAGAAACAGCGGCAATTCCGTTGGCAGGCGGTACAAACGGTCAAACAACAGGTTCATCTTACCAGGCGTTTTTGGATAAGGCGGAAGCCTATAATTTTAATACATTGGGTTGTCTTTCCAAGGAGGAGAGCATCAAAGGACTCTTTGTTGCCTTTACCAAGCGATTAAGAGATGAAATGGGTATTAAATTTCAGACTGTTATGTTTAACAAGGCGGCAGATTACGAAGGTATCATCAATTTGAAAAATAAGGTGACAGATGGTGAAGAGACTAGTCTTGTTTATTGGCTGACAGGAGCATCCGCAGGCTGTGCTGTAAATAAATCCATTGCCAATAAGGAGTACGACGGCGAGTTTTTGGTAGATACAGCCTACAAACAGAGCCAATATGCAGCCGCTTTGGATGCGGGTGAATTTGTATTCCATAAAATTGGTGACGATGTAAGGGTATTAGATGATATTAACAGCTTTGTTTCCGTTACCACAGATAAAAACGAAGATTTTACAAGTAATCAGGTTATCAGAGTCATTGACCAAATTGGCAACGATATTGCTGTGCTTTTTAATACCCGTTATATGGGGAAAGTACAGAACAATGAATCGGGCAGAATCGCTTTTTGGAGCGAGTTGGTTTCCTACAATAAGCAGATGGAACAAATTCAGGCAATTGAAAACTTTGTTTCTGATGAATTGATTGTAAAAAAAGGCAATGATAAAAAATCTGTAGTTGTGGTGAATCCTGTGACACCAGTTTGCGCCATGACGAAACTGTATATGACCGTTGTTGTTGAATAAGAGAGGGGGCAGAAAGATGAGTAATATTACAATGCTGAGCAAGGATGCTATTTCTGCAAAAAAAGCAGAGTGCTTCATTACCATTGAAGGGAACCGTTACAACTTCATGAGTGCCATTTCCGTAGAGGCTAAGATGGAGAAAACAAAGGCAGAAGTTCCTATTTTAGGAAGAATGAACAAGGGTCATAAGGCAGTGGGGGCAAATGGTACAGGCAGTGCCACCTTCCACTATAACACATCTATTTTCCGTGAATTGATGAAGCGTTATCAAGATACTGGAGAGGATGTTTACTTTGATATGCAGATTACTAACGAAGACCCTACCTCTAACGTTGGTCGACAGACAATCATTCTTCGTGATTGTAACATTGACAGTATGGTGATTGCCAAGTTTGACGCTGACGGCGAATATTTAGACGAGGAAATGGAGTTTACATATGAAAGTTTTGAAATGCCCGAAACATTTCAAATGCTAAGCGGAATGTAAAAAAAGAGGAGGAATGATATATGAGTTTATCAGCATTTTTGAATCCTGTAAAGGAAGAAACCTGCAAGGTTGTAGCTAGCAAGCGTTTTATTGGTGAGGACGGAAAGCCTGTTGAATGGGAATTGAGAACCATTACGGCAGATGAGGATGAGGCAATCCGCAAAGCCTGCACCAAAAGGATGCCCATTCCCGGAAGAAAAGGCCAGTTTAGCCAAGAAACGGATTTAAACAAATACTTGGGTTTATTGGCGGTTTCTTGTACTGTTTTTCCCAACCTGAACGACGTAGAGCTGCAAAATGGATATGGTGTGATGGGGGCGGACAATTTGTTGAAGACTATGCTTCATGCAGGGGAGTATACCCAATATGTTTCCAAGGTTCAAGAATTAAATGGATATGATTCCTCCATGGACGAATTGGTGGATGAGGCAAAAAACTAATTGACGGGGGCGATGGAGACAGCAACTATGCATATTACTGCCTGCATCAGCTGCACCTATTACCCTCACAATTTTTGAAACTTCCAAGAGAAGAAAAGGCTTTTCTAATTGCTTCTATTCAGTTAAAGGCGGAGAAAGAAAAGAGAGAGTCCAAAAAAATGAAGAAAAGGTAAATTAGATTAAATATTTTGGAAAAATTTCTTGGGAAATAAATACTAACACTGGAAAAGCATTCGACATTTAGCGGATACTTTTCTGGTGTTTGGAAAGAAGGTGAAAAAATGGGAACGATTAAAACCTCGATTCAATTGTTTGACGGGGCCACGCCAGGGCTTTTGGATATTGCCAATGCTTTAAATCGAGCAGTTCTTGGTTTTGAAGCCCTAGAACGGGCATCTTCCAATTGCATTGATACCAATTCTTTGAGAGAAGGCAGGGAAGAGTTGGATATGACAAAGTCATCATTTCAACAAATACAAGATTCTATCAAAGCGGCAGGGGAACAACAGAAAAAATTCAATAAAACTATAAGTGCAAGTGCGGAGATTTCGGAAGGTATTTTTTCTAATCAAGAAAAGGCAAACGGTATAGCGAATAGTAGCAGTGGAGCAAATCTTTCGGAAATGGGACAGAAAACCCTTGGAAGTGCCAGCATTACATCTGGGATGGAGGGTAGTGGAGGAAATTTAAGCCTTGGTACAGGAGAAGAATTTCCTGAGGAAACGGCAAAGCCGACAAAGAACGATAAAGTTAACGCTGCTGTTGATACATTAAGCAGTGTGATACCGCAAGGCTATACTTCTACCGATGAGATGAAAAATTCAATGTTTGCTGCGGCGGATGAAATAGATACAAAATTCAGCGGGCTTTCTCAAGTTCTAGGTTCTGTCTGGTCTGGTGTGACAGGAGAACAAGTGGAGGCCATAAAGGTTACTGATCTTTTAGCAAATAGCTGGAGCAGCTTTGCACCTGTTGTGACGGGAGCGGCAGCAGCAATGAATTTGTACAATCTTGCTATGGATGCAGGTAAGGTGGCCCAAGTGCTACAAGCTGGCGCAACGCTAATCGGTACAGCGTTTAATGGAGCATGGACAACTTCTGTATTTGCACAAACTGCTGCTCAAGAAGGACTGAATACTGCGCTTTTAACATGTCCAATAACATGGATTATTGTTGCAATCATTCTTTTAGTTGCCATAATTTATGGGGCAGTGGCGGCAATTAACAAACTTACGGGGTCGAGTATTTCAGCAACGGGGATTATTGCAGGTGCGTTTGGTGTTCTGGGTGCGAGTATTTTTAATAGCTTTGCTTTTTTGTGGAATATAATTTCAATTTTCGTAAATTTTTTACACAATGCTTTTCAAGACCCTATTGCAGCTATCAAAGTATTGTTTTATGATTTAGCAACTTGTGTTTTAAAGAAACTGAAAACAATTGCAGATGCAATTGGTGAAGTTTTTCATAAGATTACCGGTAAAGATTTGCAGCTTTTTAGCGGTCTGGATACTTTAATAAGTGATCTAGAGAGTAAATCACAGGGTATAAAAGATGAAGCTGGTTTTAAGGATGTAATGCATACCCTTGACTACAAGGATTATAGTGGTGTATTTAGTAATATGTATGACAAGGGTGAAGGGTTAGAGAATTCATCAAGCATATTTGACAGGGACAAAGCTGGGGACGGCGGCATGGATCAGCTTTTACAAAACACGGCAAATACTGCCGCAAATACAGGGGCTATGACAGATAACATGGAAATTTCACAAGAGGATATAAGGTATCTTCGAGATATTTCCGAAAGAGATGCCATCAATCGCTTTACCACGGCTCAGGTCAGTGTGGATTTTAAAAATGAAGCAACGATAAATTCTGATATGGATATTGACGGCGTGATGAATAAGTTCACAGATGTGCTCCGTGAGGCAATCTTTACCCAGGCAGAGGAGGTGCATGCCATTGTATAAGGTTAGTTTTGGGGATGTTTCCCTTCCTGTAGCTCCAAGTAAAATCACTATGAAGACAAAAAATAACAACAAAACAATGGAATTGATTGATGGAAGTGAAATCAATTTCATAAGAACACCGGGACTAACAGAATTTAACTTTGAGTTTTTAATTCCCCATGTGAAGTACCCCTTTGCCTATTATCCTGACGGATTTCAGTCTGCACAGTTGTATATTGATGCGCTAGAATTGATGAAAACAGATAGAAAGTGGTTTCAATTTAATATCCAACGACAACTGCCCAATGGGAAAACAGAATTTGAAACTAGTGAAACAGTAACATTGGAGGACTATTCTATTACCGAGGATACAGGCAACGGTCTGGATTTTATTGCTAATGTAACACTAAAGAAATATAACGAGCATAAAATTACCCACGTCGAACCTGTGCAAGCGACAGAAGAAGGCGTTGTAGTAAAAGAAGTAACAGAGCGTAAGAGCGACAAAAAGGCAAGTAATGTATATACAGTAAAAAAAGGGGATAGCCTTTGGAAAATTTGCAAGGCGCAATTAGGGGATGGTGCAAAATTTAAGGAAATCGCAAAGCTAAATGGCATTTCTAATCCCAATCTCATTTATCCGGGGCAGGTGATTCAGCTTGGTAATGCTTAAAATTGTAAATGGTGACAAGGAATATACCCCCATTATAACAGGGGATATCAAATGGTCAACAGAGCGAGCGGGTGTACCGGGAAGCTTAACTTTTGACGTGGTAAAGGAGGGGGAGCTGAATTTTCATGAAGGGAATTTAGTAAAGCTTTGTGTTGGCGAAACTCCAGTTTTTTTGGGCTATGTCTTTCAGAAAAAAAGAAGCAAAGGGGAAATAATTAGCGTCACTGCTTATGACCAGCTGAGGTATCTGAAAAATAAGGACAGCTTTATCTTTGAGAAGTTGACCGCAACGGAATTTATTGACAGAGTTGCAATGCATTTTTCACTAAAGAAGGGCGAAATTGCGGATACTCAATACGTCATTGAGAAAGGGGTTCTGGATAATAAAACCTTATTTGATATGATTCAAGAAGTATTGGATACTACATTGATGAATACCAAAACACTCTATGTTTTGTATGACGATTTTGGCAAGCTGGCACTAAAAAATATTGAGGATATGAAGCTGGATATTTTACTGGATGAGAAAACAGCGGAGAATTTTGATTATGTCAGCAGCATTGACGGGGAAACTTATAACCAGATTAAGATCGCTTTTGATAGCAAGGAGAAAAAAGGGCTTCAAGATGGATTCACGGTTCAGGACGAGGAAAATATTAAAAAATGGGGCGTTTTGCAGTATTATGAAAAATCAAAAACAGATGTGGGAGTAAAGGAGAAGGCGAATGCCCTTTTAGACCTTTACAACCGTAAAACAAGAACGCTAAGCATCAAAAATGCCTTCGGCTCGCCCAATGTACGGGCGGGATGCAGCCTACGGGTAGCGTTAAAGCTGGGTGATATTAATGTAAACCATTACTTTGTCTGCGAGAAGGTGACCCATACCTTTCGAGAGGATATGCATTTGATGGACCTTACGTTGAGAGGAGGAGATATTCTTGTCTGAGTTGGCACAATTGATTAAAAAGGCGGCAAAGGATCAGATGGATTCCTCTAAGCCTATGGATATTATCATTGGAGAGGTAGTTTCTGGGGCACCTCTTAAGATTAAATTGGACTCCAAGATTACTTTGACGGAGTCCTTTTTGATTCTAACAAAGGCGGTGGTAGACTATTCGGTCAATATGACGGTGAACCATACCACAGAAACCCATACTCACAGTCACACCTATCAGGATGACAGCACCACTAGGACGACCCAGCCCCATACCCATAACCATGCTTATGTAGGAACAAAAAGCTTTACCATACACAACAAGCTGAAGGTTGGGGATTATGTTATTTTACTACGGGCTCATGGGGGACAAAAATTTATTGTACTTGATATTGTAGGAGGTGGCACATTATGACACCCAAAGTAAACGAAGAATTGGCAAATACCTTTGTAAGGCTGTCATTACCCTCAAAAACCTATCGTTTTGACAGAGAAAAAAATCGAATCTATGGATACTGTGACGGAGTGGAGGCAGTGAAGCAGGCTGTGTATAAGGCATTGCTTACGGAACGGTATGCTTGGGTAATTTATTCATGGAACTATGGCTCAGAGCTTAACGGGCTGTTTGGAAAGCAAATGACTACTGTCTATCCTGAGGTGAAAAGAAGAATTGAAGAGGCTTTGTTGCAGGATGACCGCATTAAAAATGTTAAGGATTTTTCTTTTGAAAAAACAAGGAATACCCTACATGTAACTTTTACAGTGGAGTCTACAGTGGGGATTTTTGAAAGTGAGGTGAACTTAAATGTATGAAGAAATGACTTTTGAGACGGTACTGGATCGTATGCTGAGTCGGGTTTCCTCTGATATAGATAAGCGGGAAGGGAGCATTATTTATGATGCCCTTGCCCCTGCAGCGGCGGAGCTTTGTCAGATGTATATTGACCTAGATATTGTTCTAAATGAAACTTTTGCAGATACGGCAAGCAGAGATTATTTAATTCTTAGAGCAAAGGAAAGAGGGATAACACCCTACGAAGCCACAAAAGCCATTGGAAAGGCAGTTTTTAATTGCTCTGTTCCTGTAGGCAGTCGGTTTAATCTGGAAAATTTCAACTATAAAGTGACGGAGGTAATTTCTTCTCAGACCTTTACTTATAAAGTTATCTGCGAAACGGTTGGAAGTGATGCAAATCATAACTTAGGTACGTTGATTCCTATACAGTATATTCAAGGGTTGACCATGGCTGAATTGGTGGAGGTATTGACTCCTGGGGAGGATGCAGAAAGCACACAAAGCCTGAGGAAGCGCTATTTAAATAGCTTTGATAGGCAGGCATTTGGAGGAAATCGGGCAGATTATATGGAAAAAATCAATGCCATATCCGGCATAGGGGGCTGTAAGGTATACCGTGCATGGAATGGCGGGGGAACGGTGAAATGTGTGGTACTGAATTCTCAGTATCAAAAACCCAGCCAAAGCCTGATTGACGATGTGCAGACTACCGTTGATCCTACCCAGAATGCAGGGGGCGGCTTAGGTATCGCCCCAATTGACCATGTGGTGACTATTGAAGGGGTGACGGAAACTCCTATTGCCATTGCAAGCACCATAACTTATGAAAGTGGATGGAACTTTGCAGAGTGTAAACCTTATATCGAGGAGATTTTAGATCGATATTTTATGGAATTAAGCAAAGGCTGGGCAGATAGCGGAAATCTTGTGGTACGAATTTCTCAGATTGAATCCAGATTGTTGGATATGGATGGGATTTTGGATATTGGGAATACAACCATTAACGGAGAAGCTAAAAACCTGATGCTGGATGAAAATTGCATCCCCATAAGGGGTGAGTTCTATGGCTGAAATTCAGAATTATTTTCCTGACCTGTTGAAAGAAGTGAGGGAGTTTCAAAAGCTGGCAATAGCTGAGAATCCTGAGCTTCTTTTTTTATGGAATGAGCTGGCTCAGGTTTTGGATAACCAATTTATTGATACGGCGACCAAAACAGGGGTAGCAAGGCGAGAGCGTATGTTAAAAATCACCCCGAAAGCCACGGAAACTTTAGAGGAGAGAAAGTTTCGCTTATTGGCAAGGTACAACGAGAATTTGCCTTATACATTACGGACGCTACAAAGTCAGCTTTCAATTCTTTGTGGAGAAAAGGGGTATCGGCTGGAAATCAATTACGGTGCCTTCAGCCTAAAGGCGAAGCTGGAGTTGACAAACAAAAAAAATGTGGAAGCTGTGGAGGAAATGCTGGAGAGAATTGTGCCTATGAATATGTTACTTACTGTGGAATTGCTGTACAACCAACATCAAGAACTAAGGAAGTTAACCCATGGTGCAATGAGGGCATACACCCATGATGGTCTAAGAGAGGAGGCATTTGGAAATGGCTGATTTTACGGCAAATTATAATTTGGAAAAGCCTGCCCAGAGTGATTTTTATAATGTAGAAGTGCAGAATAAGAACATGGATAAAATTGATGGAGCTTTGGCAGGGGCGAAATACATTATTTCCCCTTCGGGAGAGAAGTACAAATGGGGAATGGATACAGACGGTTTGTTTTTAGAGGAGGTGTAAGCTATGGCAAGTGGTGACAAGTTTTATTTAGCGGATAAGGAAACGCTGAATGAGGTGGACGAAAAGATTGGCAGTACCAAGGATACAGGGGGGAGCAGTACCGCAGGAAGTGTCTTTGGGAAAATCAATTATTTGGTTTCTCAGGTGAGTAGTTATTTGGCTACGATTTACTCGTGGGTTAATACACTCATGGGTAAGATTGGTAATACCAATGATAGCGAAGGCACAGCAACCACAGGAACAGTAATGGGGAAGTTGAATTTTTTGGTTACAAGGATGGGTAGCGTTTATTCATGGGCTAATAATATCTTCAGCAGAGTGGGTACTACAACAGATACAGGTGGAACCACGACAGCGGGGACAGTCATGGCAAAGGAAAATGCTATTTTGACTGAGGTGAATAAACTTGGTGATGCAAATGATACGGGTG
>JAEZPX010000038.1 GCA_023413275.1 Bacillota bacterium
AATATCTTGATTTTCCAGCTTTGATAACAGCAGAATATTTTCTGTTAGGCTAGAGAGACGCTGCGTACTGGAAAGGATATGTCCAATATAGTCATCCTTTTCTTTAGCTGTAATAGATTCATCCTGCATTAGCATGGCATAACCACTGATTGTAGAGAGCGGTGTTTTGAATTCATGTGAAACGTTTGAAACAAAATCATTTCGCAGTGTTTCTATGCTTTTCAATTCATTAGTCATGATATTAAAATTGCGGATCATCTCACTAATCTCTTTACCAAAGCGTTTTTCTTCCAATTGGATTTGAAAATTTCCTTTGGCAACCATGGAGGTGGCCTTGTTTAACTTTGTGATGGGTTTTAGGATATGGGTTCCCACAATTTTGGAAAAACAAATCCCCAAAAGAATACTAGCAAAAATGTTATATGCTAACAGGAAAATTGGACTTGGATTCATAATAAAACCCAGTTTTAGTCCTGCAATTGTGATAATAGGAAAAATCAGCGAACTGGCAATTTGAATCAAAAAGACAATAAAAGTAAATAATACACTTAATTTTGGTTCAGGAAAATATTTCAAGATTTTTTCACCGCCGTATATCCAAGACCGCGAACAGTAATGATTTCAAAATCGGGATTGTTTCGGAACTTTTCTCTCAGACGGCCAATATGTACATCTATTGTACGTGGGTCTGTTTCTGTACCAAGACCCCAGAATTCATCCATCAGTTGTTGCCGAGTGAAAATACGATTCAAGGTAGAAACCAATTTAAAAAGGAGGAGGAACTCTTTCTGTGGAAGAAGTTCTTCTTCTCCTTTGTGAATAACTGTGAAAGAATCATAAGCCAAGGTTGTATTTCCAACAGTAATCTTTTTTTCATGATTGATTTGTGCCCGTTTCAGTAGTGCAGACACTCGGAGTAGCATTTCATTAATGTTAATAGGTTTAACCATATAGTCGTCTGCACCGCAATGGAACCCTTTTTTCAGGTCATGGAAGGTATCCTTTGCAGTAATCATCAAGACAGGCTGTTCAAAATTTGCATTTCTTATTTCTTCTATAAAGGAATAGCCATCCATAATTGGCATCATAATGTCAGATATAATCAAATCAATATAATTTTCTTCAAGGACATGCAAAGCTATTTGCCCATTTTCGGCTTCTGTACAGTTATAACCGTTTTTACGCAAAAATGTGCAAAACAAATGCCGTAGGTTTGTATCATCTTCTACTACTAAAATATGAAACATAAAATTCCCCTTATATTACTAAATTTAGGTTTATAAAGGTAACCTATAACCCTTTATTACTGGCTATTTATACAGGGTATCTCTATAAAATTAGTACATTAGATAGAGTGTCATCATTCACCCCTCGAGGTTTATCTTGTGATCTCGTAATCGAATGATAGATGCATCAATCTGATAAACTGTTTATGAATAAGTCGGAGATTGACCATGTCAGGGTACTTCATATATGCGATAAGAATGAGTAAGCATGGTTCACCATATCTCAACAAGGTCTTTTTCAGGCGTTTTTATTGCTTCTTACAATAATAATGTATTTTCTGCACATTTTCAACAGAACGAGCTGTGGGCAAACAACATAAAATTGCTCCTTAGCAGTTGTAGAAAAATATGTAGTACCACCATAAGATTACATACTATTCTCCATATAAATTAGATAATCATCAATAGCTATTTATGTCTTTAGGCTTGCGAAAGCATGTCTTTTTGTCGTATATAAATTTACACTTGTTTACAAACTCAATTTTAATTACCTTAATGCCTTAAACTAGTTGGTTTTTCTTGTTATAGTTTGCTTTATTATGAAAGTGGAATATTAATTCAATGTTAATAAAATGGCGAAAACCCATTAAAAATCCATTAAAAAGACATGAGTTCATATTCAGTTGATATTTGGTTGATGTTTTGTTTAAAAATGCTGTGTAGGCTTAATTGGAAAATTTAGAGAAATAAAAGGAGGATGTTATGAAAAAAGCAGCTATTATTTTAGCAGCATCTCTTTGTTGCAGTTTGCTTTGCAGTGCATGTGACGGTGGTACAAGACCAGGAGGACCAACACAGGCTGCAGCGGCTGTTGCTGTAGAAACGGAAAAAATTTCTGCGCTGTCCATTGAGCAATATGTCAGCATTTCATCCAAGGTGTCTGCAAAGCAGGAAATTTCTGTAATACCCCAGACATCGGGTACGGTGAAAAATGTATATGTAAAACTTGGAGATGAAGTGAAGAAGGGGCAGGTATTGTTTGAAGTAGACAGCGCCAATGCCCAAATACAAGTACAGCAGGCTCAAGGTACTTACAGTTCTGCCCAATCGACTGTGGAGACCAGTCGTATACAATATGAGGATTTACTGAAAACATTGGAGCAGACCCAAAGAATGTATAAAGCAGGGGCAGTTTCCCAAAATGAACTGGATACGGTTCAGTCCAATGTGGATAAGGCTAAGTTGCAGTTGGAGACGGCTGAGAAGAACTTAGAGTACAATGCATCCGCTTCTTTGGCAAATGCGCAGAAGCAATTAAGTGACACAAGTGTAAAGGCAGAAATTAGCGGCATTGTCAGCGAAATAAATCTTACGGCGGGCGATGTGGTAAGCGGACAAAGCCCTGCTATGATACTGGTCAATCTGAATGACTTAAAGGTTTCATTTCATGTGTCGGAAGATGTTATTAATTTGGTAGCTGTCGGTTCTAAGGTTTATGTTAAGGTGGATGCTGTTTCTGATGAGGCAATAGCAGTGAACGTAACCAGTGTAGCCAACGCAGCAGACAGTGCGACAGGTCTGTATACTGTGGAGGCTGATTTGCCCAATCCTAGCGGTAAGCTAAAACCGGGTATGTTTGCCAACATACGGTTGGTTGTAGAAAAACAGGAGAATGTTATTTCTGTACCTATAAATACAGTTTTAGAAAAAAATGGAGAAAAATATGTATTTTTAGTTGATGAGAATAATACAGCCCATAAAAAAACTGTGGAAACAGGTTTGAAAAATGATGAATACATAGAGGTTACCACTGGTCTTGAGATTGGAGATCAGGTTGTAATAAAAGGTCAGGATTTCTTGTCTGACGGAAGTCTCGTGAATATTACCAATGGAGAAATGGAAAAAACCGAGCAGACGGAGAAGACTAAGGAAATATCTGATAAGGGAGCACCGAAAGTTTGAGAAATTTTTCAATAAAAGGAGATGATTCACTTGGATATCACAAAAATTTCACTCAAACGTCCGGTGGCTATTTTGATGGTCATGTTTATCATTATCATTCTTGGTATTGTTTCTGTTAGTAAAATGGAAATGGAGCTAACACCGGATGTAGATATGCCAATGGTTATGGTTATGACGACTTATGAGGATGCAGGGCCGGAAGAAGTAGAAAACCTTGTGACTAAAGAAATTGAAAGCGCAGTTGCCAATGTGGAAAACGTGGACTCAATTTCTTCTACCTCATCCAAGGGTAGTTCCACGGTAATGGTAGAATTTAATTATGGTACAAACTTAGATACAGCTGTTACAGACCTGCGTGACAAAATTAGTTCAATTGAATCAATGCTACCCGATGATTGTGGTTCGCCAACAATCATGAAATTGGATATGAACTCTATGCCGATTGTGACAATTGTTGCTGCAGCAGAGGATATGACAATTGATGAGTTGAAAGAATTTGCCGAGGATACAGCAGAACCCCGCTTGGAAAGGCAGCCGGGTGTTGCTTCTGTAGATGTAGTGGGTGGTACGGAAAAAGAAATTACGGTAGAAATAAATCCTGAACGTTTGGAAGGCTTAGGCTTAAGCATGTCTTCTATTGGGCAAGTTCTAATGCAGGAGAACAGTAATCAATCTGGCGGCAGTATTGAATATGGCGAAAAAGAGCTGACAATTAGTACTAAGCTGCAAATGAGCAGTTTGGAAGATATTAAAAAAACACCAATTCAGATTGCAAATGGTACAATACTGAAATTAGAGGATATTGCAAAAGTTTCTGAAACTGAAAAGGAAGCCAAATCCATTAGCCGTTATAATGGAGAGTCCTGCGTTATGATTATTGTGACGAAATCTAGCGATGGCAATACAGTTTCAGCAGTAAACAGTGTGCTTAAGGAAGTAGAATCCATTGCGAAGGAATATCCCGGTGTAACATTGGACATTTCCAGTGAATCAGGAAGCAGCATTGAAAATTCGATTTCGAATGTTGTACAGAATATTTTTGTTGGTGCGATTCTGTCAGTCATAGTACTGTTTGTATTCTTAAAGAATATAGGTCTAACTGGAGTTATTGCAATTTCTATGCCTATTTCTATTATTGGTACATTTGTTCTGTTGTATTTTTCAGGCACAACATTGAATATGATTTCCCTTGGCGGACTTTCTGTTGGTGTAGGTATGTTGGTTGATAACTCTGTTGTTATGTTGGAAAATATTTACCGATATAGAACGACCCTTGGGTATGGTAAATTCAAAGGAACTTATAGGGCTGGAAAAGAAATTCATTCCTCTTTGACAGCATCCACTTTGACAACGGTGGTTGTGTTCATTCCCTTTGTTTTTGTATCAGGTATGATGATTCAGATGATGAAGGACTTGGCGTTAGCCATTGTATTTTCACTGACAATGTCTCTGGTGACCTCTCTCACAGTCGTTCCTATGTTGGCGGGAAATTATGTGAATAATATTCACCGCAACAAGGCGCCCAAACAGCTGGAGTTTGTTAATAAACTGCTCAATGTTTTTGATATGGGACTTAAAAAACTGGATAATATATACAGCAAATTTTTGAAATGGGCAGTTTGGCATAAAAAGCGCACGTTGGCAGTGGTTCTAATTGTATTTGTAGGTTCTTTATGTCTCCTTCCCTTTATGGGGATGGAATTGATGTCATCTTCCGATGAAGGTACTTTTAGTGTTACAGTGAAGGCGCCAGAGGGAAGTAGTCTGCAAACGGTGGATGCTCTTTCTTTACAGGTGGAAAAATTGTTGGAAGAAATCCCTGAATTAGTATCCGTGAATGTTTCAATCTCTGGTGGCGCTACAATGATGGGTGGCAGTAAGGAAGAAAGCAGTATTAGCTGTAAACTGGTTGATAAAACAGAAAGAAAGAGAAGTACAGATGAAATTGTAGAAGATATCCGTAATAAAACAAAGAATATTGCAGGTGCGCAAGTTACTGTATCGGCAAGTTCCAGCATGTCTTCCATGATGGGCGGCGGCGTTAGTGTAGAAATCTACGGTGAGGATACGGATAAGTTGGGTGAAATAAGCGAACAGGTTACAAATCAAATTCAGAATATTGAGGGCATACGGCAGGTATCTAGCTCTTTAGAACAGCAGAGTATGCAGGTATCACTGAAAGTTGATAAGGAAAAAGCAAGACAATTCGGTTTGACTGGCTCTGAAGTAGGAAGTCAGGTAAGAAATACTGTGTCAGGCTATACGGCCACAACTTTGAAAACCGATGGAACGGAACTAGATATTCGGATTACCTTCCCGAAGGAAACGGTATCTACGCTATCTAATATTGAGGATATGTCCGTGCGGACTCAGACAGGAACGATTCCACTATCTGCAGTGGCAGAGGTAACAATGGATGATATACCTTCTTCTATTAAACGATCTGATCAAAGCCGTTATGTAACAGTTTCTGCCGAAGTGTTTGGTAGAGACAGTGGTGGTATAAACAGTGATGTGGAACAGGTTATTTCTCAGCTTACAGTCCCTGATGGATACAGTGTTAAGTTGGGTGGCAGTGATGAAATGATGAACGAAGTATTTTCTTCCATTGGTTTAATTATTGTACTGGGAATTCTACTGGTATATATGGTTATGGCAGCGCAGTTTGAATCCTTCTTCAATCCCTTCATTATTATGTTTACAATTCCTCTAGCGTTTACGGGTGCGATTTTCCTGCTTTTCATTACGGGAGAACCAATTAGCATGATGGCATTGATTGCATGTCTGGTATTAGTTGGAATTGTTGTAAACAATGGCATCGTATTGATTGATTATATTACAGTTTTAAGAAGAAGAGACGGTATAGATTTGATAGAGGCGGTGCTGACGGCGTGTCCCACTCGACTAAGGCCTATTTTGATGACGGCCCTAACAACGATTTTAGGCCAGTTTCCTATTATTTTTTCCAATGGCACCAATAGTGAAACATTGAAAGGGATGGGTCTGGTTATTGCTGGTGGTTTAGCTGCATCAACTTTTTTGACATTAGTAGTTGTACCGCTGTTATATATACAGTTTGACCGAATTGCCGCATCCTTCCGCAAAAAGATGAAATGGAAGGAGAAGGCAAACCCGTTTGAGGTTGAACAGGAATGCTGCTGATTCACCCAAAGATTAACAGGAGGAGAAGAAATGAAATTTAGAATGACTATAATG
>JAEZPX010000148.1 GCA_023413275.1 Bacillota bacterium
GGTCTGACATTAACAAGAGAAGACCCTGAAAGTGGTAAACAAATTCCTGATGATGTGGGAACCTACAAAGTTTTATTCCGTTCTTATGAAAAGGGCTTAGTTATTATTTCCCTTGGGAAAAATGTATTGCGAATCCAGCCCCCTCTGAATATTCAGCCGGAAAATTTAAAGCAGGGCTTTGAAATCATTGAGGAGTCTATACAGGAATACCTAGATGGAAAAATTTCCGATGATGTTTTGAAATTTAAAAAAGGCTGGTAAAAAGTATCTTTAAGAAAATCTAAAGTGGAAAACACCCCCAAGAAATAACTATGGGGGTGTTTTATTTTAAATATAGATAACTTGTGGTTATAGTGTTATGACACCATTTCGCCACCTACAATATAAGACCACTTTCCATCCTCTTTTTTTGCCGTGCAATCTACAAAACCATATGCTCCCAAAGAGGAGCGCCATTTTTGAACAGAAAAAGCAAAGCTGTCTTTTTCCGCTTTAGTAGACTTCAGATTTACCAAGATTCCGTTTTTCATTTCGGCAAATCTCGTATCTTTATCGATGGAAATTAAATTTTCCGCAATCAAATCATCATAGGTTGCCATTCGTGTTTCTATTTGTGTCTTATTCCAAAGCAAATAGAGAAGGGCTTTTTTCTCACTTTCGGTAAGATTTTCGTCCTCTGTTAGATCTAGAGCCATAAAATTGATGTCACTGTTTAGCGCAGGATCCACCTTGATTAAATCTAGAAGAATATTGTAATAGAGGCCGACAAAATCCTCGCCTTTTTCAGTGAAAATTACGTAATCCGGATTGGCAATAATCTCAGGATAGATGTCCAAAACCACACCGCTAAACCCG
Organism: Bacillota bacterium; assembly: GCA_023413275.1. Classification (GTDB taxonomy): domain Bacteria; phylum Bacillota; class Clostridia; order Lachnospirales; family Anaerotignaceae; genus Chakrabartyella. The sequence continues at coordinate 856 of JAEZPX010000148.1, forward strand.
ATTTCCACCATATCCCCCGGTTCTATTTGAGTGAAATCTCCTTTAAAAGCGTTAGTAGAAACTTGGCAGATATCCTTTTCTTCTGCAATGGCTACAAAAAGCATATCCTTTTCCATTTTGATAATTTTCCCATGTAACGTTTGCGCTGACTTCTCTGTGGGTTTTTCATTGGTGAAGGAAGTGGACGGTTTATCGGGAGTTCCTGCTGGTATCTTTTTTCCGCACCCGCTATAAAAGGACAGACAGCAAATAAATAGAATCATAAATGTTTTTTTCATCTTCTCAGCTCCTTTTGGTCTTACTAGTTTGACGCTAAAGGCGAGAAAATGTTTCCAAAAATAATTTTATTTGTATATGGGGATTTTTAAATCTAATAAAGACTCTTTTCTAATTTTACAAAAGCCTCCAAGGCAACGAGAATTTCATTTTTCTCTCCTTGCATGGAAAGGGACTCACCATCAACATAATTTACAATACTATCAAGGGTATCACCTTGATATTCTACAACATTATTTAAAATAGAAGCGGTTTTTACCCCTCTTAAATGGCCAATTGTAAAAATTGCTGCAGTTTCCATATCACATCCAAGCACGCCTTTTTTTGACCAAAAAGTATCGATAGCATCCTCTTCATCGGTATAAAAGCTATCGTGGCTTCTTGCGATGCCAGTATGATAAGTAATATTTTTTTCTTTCGCAGATTCAACGCAAGCAAATAACAACGCTGTATCCGGCACAGCAGGAAACATGGCATCCACATAGGTCTTTGATGCGCCATCATCACGCACAGCACCGCTCACCAGAATAATATCTCCCATTTTTACTTTCGGTTGTAAACTACCACAGCTTCCAATACGAATCATGGCTTCTACACCAATATTATACAGTTCCTCAACGGCAATTCCAGCAGAGGCACCACCAATTCCTGTTGATAGGGCTAAAATTTTAATACCTTTATAGGTACCAATTAGACTTCTGTATTCACGGTTAAATTTTAATTCCACAACATTTTCAAGAAACGGAGAAATTCGATCTAATCTGGCGGGATCCCCTGGAAGTAAAGCATATTTCACCTCAAGAGTATCGTCTAGCTGAATATGTGGCTGTACATTTGGCATATTTGTTCCTCCTTTGTAGTTCTTTTGTATGATATAATTTACCTTAATTTTTGAAAAAATGCAATGTTTGCAGTCTAATAATTTGAATCTATTAGAATAATATGTTAAAATCATTAGAAAGAGAAACGCTGTCAGTGTTTTAGGGAGGGTAAGATGATTTATTTTGTTTTTTTAATTTTGGCTGGTATTTTTCAGGGCTTTATGGTGTCACTAAATGGGCAGTTAGGAAATTACTATAGCCTTTTCGGGGTTTGTTTTTTTGTCCATGTCATTGCTGCGTTACTTCTTTTCCTATATATTAAGCTTAAGGAAAAAAAGCCAATTACCTTTGGCGGAGTGCCGAAATATGTGTATGCTGTGGGGTTTATGGGGGTTACATTGGTCGCCAGCAGCAGCTGGTGCATCTTGCACATTGGCGCAACCCAATTATTGAGCCTATCTATCATTGGACAAATGATTTCCTCAGCACTGGTTGACCATTTTGGATGGTTTAATGCAGTGAAAAAACCATTTCGCTTCAAACAGTTACCTTGTTATTTATTGGTGTTGGCAGGAGTTTTAATTGTTGTTTATGCTTAAGGAGGCAAAAAATGATATACTATATAGCGGCGATTGCCAACGGATTTTTGTCTGTCATTAATAAGATGGTAAACGTAAAGGCTGGGGAATGCTTGGGAACAGCTAGAGGGGCATTAATTAATTACATTGAAGCTTCTGTCATTGCTTTTTGTCTTGTTTATATCACCGGAAAGGGTGGAGAGTTTCACTTTTCCTTTATAAAAGAGGTTCCTCTGCTATTTTATCTTGGCAGTGTATGCGGATTGGTTGCTATGATTTTTTTAATCATTGGTACGAAAAATACAGGAGCCATGACTTCTACTGTCTTGATGCTTTTTGGCCAGTTGAGTGCATCCATAGTTTTAGATTATGTTTTTTTTGGAACCTTTCATCCCATTCAAATTTTGGGCATTTTTATGATTTTAAGCGGAATTGCGTGGAAAGAAAAGCTCCGTGAATTGGAATTGAGAAAAGCTGTTTTAATGAATACTAAGGAGGAAACAGAATGAAAATACTGAATTTTGGTTCTTTAAATATGGATTATGTTTATGAGGTGGATCACTTTGTTGAACCTGGGGAAACCATGTCCTCTAACGGTCTATTTGTCAACTGTGGTGGGAAAGGTTTAAATCAGTCCATTGCAGCAGCGAAGGCTGGGAATGTGGTTTATCATGCTGGTTTTGTTGGCAAGGGGGGAGAGGCTTTAGCAGAAAAACTAGCAGAAAATCATGTAAATATTTCTTTACTCAAGGAAACACCCGAAAACTGTGGACATGCTATCATTCAGGTAGATAAAAATGGTCAAAACTGTATTTTACTTTATGGCGGTACAAATCAGCTTTATACCAAAGAATATATTAACGAGACATTAGATAAATTCGGAAGCGACGGGCTCGTACTGTTGCAAAATGAAACAAACTTAGTGGGCTATATGATTGAAGAATCCCATAAAAGGGGCTTGAAGATTGCATTCAATGGAGCACCCATGAATGAAAAGGTTTTAGGATATCCTTTAGAACTTCTGGATTGGTTGATTGTCAATGAGGTTGAAGGCAGACAGATTGCAGGCTGTGAAAAGGATGAAGAGATTCTTCCTATTTTAAAAGAAAAATTTCCTAAGGGCAATATTCTTTTGACTCTTGGCAGCAGAGGTGCCATTTGTTATTCTCAAGGGGAGACCTACAAAATCGGATGCTATCAAGTTGAAGTCGTGGACACTACTGCTGCAGGGGATACCTTTAGTGGGTTTTTCTTATATGGCATACTCAATGGAGAATCTATATCGGATTCCTTATTGCTGGCTACAACAGCAAGTGCGCTTGCCATTGGTAAACAAGGTGCATCTGACTCTGTTCCATTAAAAGCAGAGGTTGACTATGTTTTGAAAGAAAACAAGTTTGGCGCTTTAGCCGTTAAAAAAATAGATTAAAGGAGAGTGTTTTCTTGGAAAAAGTATTATTCGTAAATTGCTGCATTCGTAGAGATGCTTCTCGAACCAAAAAACTGGCAGATTTATTTTTGGAAGAATTAAGAAAGAAAGGTAACTATGAAATTGAGGAGCTTTGTTTGATGGATGAAGCCTTAATCAATATGACCGAAGGTTATTTTAACCAAAGAGACGTGTTCCTGGCAAACAAAGACTTTTCTCACCCACGTTTTCACTATGCTCATGCCTTTGCTCAGGCAGACAAAATTGTGGTTGCGGCACCTTTTTGGGATTTGAGCTTTCCTGCTTTGTTGAAAACATATATTGAAAATTTGTGTGTGGAAGGAATCACTTTTGGATGTAACGAGCAGGGATGTGTCGGCACTTGTAAAGCCAACCATATGGTTTATGTTACCACACGAGGTGGGTTTTATCAGGATTCACCGATGGAAATGGGTTCAAGATATATGGAAGCAATGAGCCAATTTTTTGGCATTGAAAAGTATGATTGTATTTTTGCAGAAGGATTAGATATGGGACTTCGTCCTGTTGAGGTTATTATAGAAGAAGCAGCAACAAAAGGAAAAGAAATTGCAGCTACATTTTAATAGATTGCGCCGTAACAAAAAATATTATTGATGGAAATCCAAATAAAAAGGGTCTACGATCTAGAATTGGGGGCTGAAAATGGGGGAAATGATGAAAGCAGTTGTATACAAGGGAAATGGTATTGTGTGCTTAGAAGATAGACCAATTCCAGTAATTGAAAAAGAAACAGACGCTATAGTAAGAGTAACCAGATCTACAATTTGTTCCAGCGATTTGCATATTAAGCATGGGGCAGTGCCTAGAGCCAAGGAAAATACAGTTTTAGGTCATGAATTTGTAGGGGAAATTGTTGAAGTTGGCAGAAAAGTGAAGCATTTTTATGTGGGAGACCGTGTTTCTGTAAATGTGGAAACCTTTTGTGGGGAGTGCTTTTTCTGCAAACAAGGCTATGTAAATAATTGCATCCACGGTGGATGGGAGCTGGGGTGTCGTATCGATGGGGGACAAGCGGAATATGCTCGCATTCCCATGGCTGACCAAGGTTTGACGAAAATCCCAGATGATGTATCCGACGAAGAAGCATTGTTTAATGGTGACATTCTGGCAACAGGCTATTGGGCTGCAAGCATTGGAGAGTTAAAACCAGCGGATACGGTGGTTGTTTTAGGAGCTGGCCCTACCGGATTGTGCACTTTAATGAGTATTAAACTCTATAGCCCTGCTACGGTTATCGTTGTGGATACAAGCACGGACAGACTAAATTTGGCAAAAGAACAGGGCTTGGCAGATGTCTGCCTAAACCCTTTGGAAGTGGATATAGAAGAAGAAATTTTAAAGTTGACACAAGGCAGAGGTGCTGATCGTGTATTTGAAGTGGCAGGGGGAGAGAATACCTTCCAGCTGGCATGGAAGGTTGCAAGACCAAATGCCATTGTGATTTTGGTGGCTCTTTATGAAAAAGAGCAGACCTTGCCGTTGCATAAAATGTATGGCAAAAACTTAGTGTTCAAAACCGGTGGGGTGGATGCCAATAGCTGTGAAGACATTATGAAAATGGTGCAGTGTAAAAAGATTGACACCAGCTGTCTGATTACCCATCGTGCCCCTTTAAATGATGTAATGGAAGGGTATCGTATATTTGAAAACAGACTGGATGGCTGCATCAAATGGGTCATTACGCCATTTGAGCATAATTAAAACAAGATGAACAAACCATAAATCCCTAGGTTTTAACTGGGGAGAACGTTGCTAAATACAAAGCAGACATCTATTTGGTGTCTGCTTTTAAGCATATTTAATTGCTGTAAAACAAAATCTGAAGAAAGGAGGAAGGCAATGAAATTTTTACACATAGGAGATTTACATTTGGGAAAGAAGATTTACGATTTTTCTATGATTGATGACCAGAAATATATCCTTATCCAGATTTTAGAAAAGGCGGAGGAAGAAAAAATAGACGGCATTTTAATCTCAGGCGATATTTATGATAAAGGTGTTCCGCCGGTGGAAGCAGTGCGATTGCTAGATTGGTTTCTGACAGAGCTATCCAAACTTAAAATAACAATTTTTATGATTGCGGGAAACCATGATTCAGCCCATCGTCTGGATTTTGGTAGCCGACTTTTTGAAGAAAATCAGATTCATATTTGCGGAAGCTATGATGGCACTTTAAAATCTGTGGTTTTGCAGGATGAATTCGGAGAAATTGAAGTGCATTTACTCCCCTTTATAAAGCCTGCATTAGTAAGTCCTTTTTATGCTGAAGAAATTACATCCTATCAGAAAGCGATGGAGCTAGTTTTACAAGGATACCCTCGCAAGAAAGAAAGAAGGAATCTTTTATTGGCCCATCAGTTTGTGACTTGGCATGGAGAAGCGGAAAGAAGTGATTCGGAAACCAACTCTTTAGGTGGTGTTGATGAGATTGATGCAAGCGTTTTTTTTGATTTTGATTATGTTGCTTTGGGTCATTTGCACCGTCCACAAAAGATTGGTAGAGAAACCATTCGTTTTGCAGGCTCACCACTTGCATACTCTTTCTCTGAAATTACACGAAAAAAAACCATCACGAAAATAGAATGTAGAGAAAAAGGCGATATACAGATAGACTTTATTCCCCTTTTGCCCAAAAGACCCCTTCGGGAAATCAAGGGTCCTCTGGAAGGTTTGTTGGAAGCGGCAAAAGCCGAGGGTGGCTCTGAGGACTATATTCGAGGGATACTTACAGATGAATTGGCATTAAATGACCCTCTGGGTCAACTTCGTGTGTTTTATCCCAACTTAATGACATTAGAGGTGGAAGCCAGTGCCTATGAAGAACGAGAGATTTCTTATTCGGCAGAGGATACATCGCCCCAAGAATTATTCCAATTATTTTTCGAAAGACAAAATCAAAAGGAAATGAATGATATGCAAAAACAAGCGGTAAAACAAGCTTGGGATAAGTTGGGGGATGAAATGGAATGAAACCAATACATATAATAATATCTGCTTTTGGCCCTTTTTCGGAGAAAATTGAAATTCCATTTTCAAAGCTGGGAGAGGGAGGTCTTTTTCTTGTCAGCGGTGACACAGGGGCGGGAAAAACCACCATCTTTGATGCCATTTGTTTTGCGCTGTTTGGAGAAACCAGTGGGTCTAACCGCGGGATAGATAGTGTGCGCAGTGATTTCGCCCAAGGAAGTACAAAAACATACATAGAATTATTGTTTCAACATAAAGGCAAAAACTATCGCATTGTCCGCAATCCTGCATATCGCCGCCCCAAAAAAAATGGTGATGGCTTCACAACAGAAGTGGCGGAAGCGGCATTATTTTGTCAAGATGAAACCATTTCAACAGGCTTTGGTCAGGTAAAAAAAGCCGTTGAGGAGCTTTTATCTGTAGATGCAAAGCAGTTTAAGCAAATTGCTATGATAGCCCAAGGAGAATTTTTAAAACTCTTATATGCTGAAAGCAGTGAAAGGGGAGCAATTTTTCGGAAAGTTTTTCATACCAATACTTTTGCAGATTTTCAGCAAAGGTTAAAAGAGATGGAAAAGCTGAATCGTACCCAATTGGAGGATAGTGAGAAGCGGTTGTTACACTATTTGCAACAGCTTTTCCACGAAGAAAGTTTTGATGCAAAAAGTTTAATCTACCAAGCCCAAGCCATATTAGAGCAAGAAGAAAAGACCTTTTCAGATGCCCAAAAGGAAGTGTTGCACCTAAAAGCGGAGAAAACAAGTCTTGCAAAAAAGGAGCAGGAGCTTACCAGGGATATCAGTAAAGGTGAAATCAATAATAAGCGCATGGAAAATCTAGAAAAACCAAAAAAAGAACTGCAACAATTATCTGAGAAGAAAGA
>JAEZPX010000188.1 GCA_023413275.1 Bacillota bacterium
AGTTCCGTTCGGTTATGCAAGCTATCCCCAAGGCGTTTTCCTTCCTCAAGCATAGATACCGTGCCTTTTACTTGGGTGCCAATATATTTGTTATCCATAACCTTCCCCGTAATGGAAACCGCTTCCACCACAGGCAAGCCTGCCCCGATCAAAGTTGACATAGTGGCGGCAAATTGGGATGCCTGCTTTAACATAGCGAGCTTTCCAAAGATGGGAATTTTAAGTTTGAAATGCTCCAGCTTCAAACGATTGTCTTCCTTTTTTTCATATAATTTATATACCACCAAAACAAGGGCAATCAAAGCCACCAAGGCAAACCAATAGTGTACAAAGAAATTGGATAAACCAATTAACATCTTTGTAGGCAACGGGAGGTCAACTCCCAATTCTGCAAAGCTGCTTGTAAAAACAGGTACCGCCTTAACCATAATTATGATTATGACAAGAACCGCCACAATCATGGTAAATGCGGGATAGACCATGGCATTTTTGACCTTTCCCTTCATTTTTGCACTTTTATCAAAGTAGTCATGAAGGCGACGAAAGGAATGCTCCAAGGTACCTGATTCTTCCCCTGAGCGTATGGTTTCAATAAACGTAATAGGAAGGTTGGGGCCTTTGGTTTGAAAGCTTTTCGCCAAGCTTACCCCTGATGCAACATCCTTAGAAACCCCTTCCAAAATTGCTTTCAATTTTTTATTTTCAGTTTGCGCCGCAATCATTTCCACTGCACGAAGGATGGGGAGCCCCGCACCTACAATAACGGAAAGCTGAGAGCATAGAATTGCCAATGCTTTTTCATTGATTTTTCCTGTAACGGCATTTCCTTTTCCCATCTTTACTTCTGAAATACTCGTCACAATATCATGGTTTTCTTTAATTTTATTGATTGCTTCATATTCACTAAAAGCTTCAATGAAACCTTCGATCTCCGCACCCTTTTTGGAAACCGCTTTATATTTATAAGTTAGCAATTACATCTCCCCTTTCCACTGATGGAAATTGTTTCTTATGTGATATTTCTTTTTACAAAATCCAAATTTTTTGCGGCAAACAAGGCTGTTCTGCTGGAAATCTTTTTATCACGATATAGCTTGATAATTGCATTATCCATGGTCACAGAGCCTTTATCCGCCGTGGTGGATATGACGTTGTCTATCTGAGGAGATTTTCCTTCTCGAATCAAATTTCTGATTGCAGGATTTACCAGCATGAATTCACATGCGGGAATCCGTCCGCTTCCATCCTTTTTGGGCAGAAGCTGTTGTGCCAAAACTGCCATAAGGGTTAATGAAAGCTGTAAACGAATCTGCTGTTGTCTAGCCTCAGGGAAGGAGTCGACAATACGATCCACAACTTCCGCCGCCGAGCCGGTATGCAAAGTAGTTAGCACCAAATGCCCTGTTTCCGCCGCTTTTAAGGCAGTTTCCATGGTAATGGTATCACGCATCTCACCAATCAAAATAACGTCAGGGTCCTCTCTTAAAACGGAACGAAGGCCTGATTCATAGCTTTTTGTATCCCGCCCGATTTCTCTTTGGTTAAAAATACTCAAATCTGGCTCATAAATATATTCTATAGGGTCTTCCAATGTAATAACATGGCAATCCCTTGTATGATTAATACGGTCAATCAGGGATGCAAGGGTGGTAGACTTACCTGAACCCGTCTGCCCCGTTACAATGACAATGCCCCGCTTTAGCTCCGTCAGACTCTCTACCCCCTCAGGCAAGCCCAAACTTTCCAGCACTGGAATCTTATCATTTAAAAGTCGGATCACCACCGAGGTATGGTCCTGCTGACGGAATAAATTGATACGGACACGAATCCCCTCAATGGTTCTTGCCAAGTCCATTTCTCCAGCTTCCAAAAAATCTTCATAGCGATATCTGGCTAATTCCATGGCATACGTGTCGCAATCCTCATCATTTAAAATGAAATCGGCCATGGATTCTAACCGCCCATTGACACGGCATTTGGGTGGCAAGCCAAAAATTAAATGAATATCCGAAGCCTTCTTATCATTGGCATAAACAATTAGGTCATCAACTCTCATAAGCATAATCCTCTGAATTCGTTATTCTTTTTGCTTCATCAACGGTGGTTACACCTTCCAAAACCAATCTCCTGCAGTTATCTGCTAGGGAGACAAACTTCTTATCTCTTTGTATTATATCCGCTAATTCTTCTCTTTTTGCACCAGATGCCATGGCATTTCTCACTTTTCTATCCATAACCAATATTTCAAATACAGCAACTCTTCCACGATAACCGGTATTAAAGCACAACGGACAACCATCTCCATGATAAAATGTATGATTTATCTCTTGAGATAGACCAATGCTTGCCAATTCTTCCGAAGAAGGCGCATATTCCTTTCGACAATTGGGGCAGATTCTGCGTACAAGACGCTGAGATACAATACCATTTAATGCACTTGAAATTAGATAAGGCTCAACACCAATATCCAAAAGGCGATCCAGCGTGGCAATTGCACTGTTGGTATGTATGGTTGACAGCACCAAATGCCCTGTTATTGCGGCTCTCATAGCAATTTCCGCCGTTTCACCATCACGGATTTCTCCTACTGCAATAATATCCGGATCCTGACGAAGAATTGCCCTTAAGCCACCGCTAAAGGTCATCCCTGTTTTTTCATTGATTTGAACCTGATTGATACCGAAAATATTATACTCAACAGGGTCCTCAAGAGTAATCAGATTACTTTCAACTGTATTTAATTCTCGAATCATCGTATATAAAGTTGAAGATTTTCCTGAACCCGTTGGCCCGGCAATCAGAACCACGCCGCCACCCTTTTGGTCAATCAGTTTCATATACTTTTCCAAATCTTCCCCTGTTAAACCAATTTTTGCTTTATCCAAAAGTTGCGTATTCTTATCCAGCAAACGGATAACAAACTTTTCACCATAAATGGTAGGCAAGGTAGACATACGCAAATCGATATCGGCTTTTTTTACCTTTGCATTGGAACGACCATCTTGAGGAATTCTGCGCTCCGTAATATCCATGCCCCCCATAATTTTCAGACGAGAAATCACAGAAGCCTGCAAATCCTTGGGCACGGTCATAATATGCCGAAGCAAGCCATCAATACGCATTCTTACCCGAACCTCTTTTTCACTGGGCTCTATATGAATGTCACTGGCATGCTCCATCACCCCACGTTCTATCAATGAGTTCACCAAACGAATGGTTGGTGCTGATTGCTCATCATTATCAATAATATTAGACATAAAGGAATCACCAAAAATAGCAACAACAGGTGAATCATCTATTTCCCGCTTCATCTCCGCAATTGCCCTTGCCGCCCCCTCATTTCCATATAAAGAGGCAATGTTTCTTTGTATTGACTCCTCCGTTGCAATCAAAGGGATAATGCGCTTTTTGCTGACAGCTTTTACATCCTCCAATGCCATGAAATTCAATGGGTCGCTCATTGCCACATATAAGGAATCTCCCTCCAGCTTCACCGGCACAAGACCATAGCTGTTAGCCAGTTTTTTAGGCACCAACTCGGAAAGGGAGCTGGGTATTGCTATCACCGATAGGTCAATGGAATCAAGGCCTAATTGAAGCTTTAAGGTTTCAATCAGCTGTTCTTCGGAAATAATACCCTCTTCAATCAGTTCTTTTCCCAAGCGGTTCTTGGTCTCTTTTTGTTTTTTCAAAGCAACTTCAAGCTGTTCATCAGAAATGACTCCCGTTGAAGTCAGCATATCGCCCAATCTTTTAAACTTCATTTTATCCTTTGTCCCCCCTTCGGTGTTCTATGCTATGCTTAATGTACGAAAAATAAAAGTATATTTTTTTCTCAAATTGCTATCGTCTTTACTTTGAATGACATAGCTTCCGGAAAAAACCCCATCCTTATAATTCAAAGTAAAGGAATCTATCATCATAGACGTATAAGTCCCACCGTTTATCAAGGCAACCAGTGGTGCATCATCTGCACTGTCCGCCTTTTCGTCTGTCAGATTTAAATAAAGCCAACCTTTTGTCAGTACAAAATGCCCCTTTACCACACTATAGTTTTCATTGGTAATTTGAATCTTGCCATCCTCCTCACTCACAGAGGAAGAAAATCGCAGAACATCAGATAGAGCAGTATCAATGGTAGCCGCCAGCACCTCACCCTCAGAAACAAACAAGGATTTTTTATAAATACTTGCTGCCGCATTTACCGCAGTCGTAATTCCAATGGTTAGGATTGAAATAATTAATAAAGCTACCATAGATTCAAAAAGGGAGAATCCCCCTTTATTTAAGCATTTCTTGATTCCATTCATATTAAATTCCACCCTCCTTTGTTACATAGGAGGTGAATCCCGATCTATCTCCATAATAGTCCACATCATAGGTATATGTGGTGCCACCACTTTGAATTGTCACGACTCCGGCGGTGGGAGTTTCTCTTTTTTCAACCTTTTCCAAATCCTCACGATATTTTTTATCTACTTTTTCAGCATCCAGATTGATTCTTGTTGAGGATGCGGTCACCTCTGCTAACAGCATGGCAGAAACTGTGAGGATTAAAATCGCCACCAATGTTTCTAATAATGTTTCACCTTTTTTATTCTGTATCAATTTCAAGGGTACACCCCCTTTGAAATGGCTCCGGCATCATAGGTAATTCTTGTATTAATTGTATAAACAGTAACATCATAGGTTTTCGATACCCAATCCCATGATGTTGTTCCGTCATATTCTTTAATCTGGGTATATATCTCATGGGTATCCACATCAGGCTTTACTAGTATATCCGCCGAATCTTTATTCTGAGCGTTGACGCCTGCCTTAAAAGTCACAGTCATGGCATTGTTTACATCTGTGCTGTCATTTAGTGTCAACGAACAGGTGAGTAAGTAAGTATCTCGATCCAAGGACATTTTCAACTTCACATCTTCCATGCCTGAGCCTTTTATCACAAACTCTCTGGTTATAACAGCAGAGACCGTCTTGGGTTCTACATACTGGGTATGAGAAGTAAACGCCTCATACACCATACCTTGTAATTCAACCCGCAACCTAGCCTCAACACCTTTATCATAGTCCATTTCCGTACAGAGCTCAGCTATATCACTATGCCTTTCAGGTCTAATTTGCAAAAGCTCCCCGAAACACTCATAGACTGTGTTTGTTTCCCAGCCCTTATACTCTGCCTCTCCGAAAATATTCCTGAGAAGATTTGCCGCCGAGCTTACAGAAAGATACTCTTTCTGATTCTCGTCCCGCTGGCGTACCTTATCAATATTTGCCGTAGCTGAGCTTAAAATAACCGAGGCAACCATAAAACAAACAAAGAAAAGCATGAGGGCAAGCAAGATAGAGGCGCCTTTATTGCTATTTAATTTTTTATAGATTTTCATAAAGGCACCTCTTTGTTATTAGGGTTGATAGGTAAATGTGTTATTGTTGTATTCAAATACATGCACTGTACCATCTGTTTTATTTCTTAATGTCACTTCATCCAAATAATACCCATTGGTCACCCAGAACACATTTAATGTAAGCCCATTTGCGTTACTATTCTTTAGATTCGCTTCGGAGACTGTGGAAAGATCAATCGTTTCTTCACCCCATCGCCAGCCAAAATAGTAATAGCTATAAGTGTATTTTGCTTCCCAATTTGATAAATCCTGTGCAAAATCACTGTCAAAAACAATGCCATGTGCATATCTATTACTGTAATAAGGGTATCCAAAATAACTATACACTGCAGAGCCTTGGGCATAAAGGTTTCCCTTAGACATATCTTCAAGACTCACCATTATACCATTTGCATAATAATTTCCGCCACTGCGATAAAGCTTAATCGCTCCAACTTTCCCGCTTATTCCTACAGGCCAATCCCCACAGTGATCCAATTCTGAAAGTCTAGGATAAGGGTAAGCCCCACTCATGGTATTGCTCCATGTTGCACTTGTGTTGCTTGTTGTCCAAGCTCCAGAGGTAAATACCGTTTTCAACTGAGCCAAAGATTTACTTGTTCCACCGGAGTTTGAAATTGCACTATTTATGGTTTTATCCTTTGCCCAATAGCAGGATGCCGTTGTAATGCCCGTAGAACCCGTTGGAACAAATCCATAGCTTTGGGTTCCAGATACGCTGGCGAGGGTATAGCAACTCTGAACATTAGAACCAGAGGAAGTTCTGCCAATAAAACCGGATGCAACTGCATTGGCAGATTGCACTTGACCTAAGGCATAGCAATTGTTTATGGTTCCACTATTTCTAAGTACAAAACCAGCCGCTTCACCTTTCCCACTGGAAATTGCTACATTCACATACGAATTTGTAATAGTACCGAAGTTTTGACCAACCATACCTGCACTTCCTAAGCTGGTGTTAGTTGTAGCAATTGTGCCTGTAGCAAGACAATTTTGGATATTACCATTGTTCGTTTTGGCTACGGCTGCTAATCCATCTGTAGAACTGCTCATGTTTATTCCAATTAGAGCCAGATTCTTCACATTGCTATTTAAGGCAATGGTATCAAACAAAGGCTTCGTCAAACCAAAAATACGGTTACCATTACTTCCCGTTTTATATCCATTGAAAACTTTAGCATCGCCCCCTGAAAGGTATCCACCATCAAATGTGTACCCTGCATTGTTAATACCACCTGTCATAGCATCAGCCATAACATCATGATCCAACTTAATATACCATCCACTGCTTGCGGAAGTCATGTTTTGAAGCTGTTGGGCTGTACGCACCTTAAGAGGTGCCTCAGAGGAAGCCTGCAATGCCGTGGTTGAAAGCGTATCTGCAAAGAATCCGTTTACATAAATTGATCGTGTCCTAGGGGTTCTTATAGAATCCTCTGTTTCATCATAGCCAAATTGCAATTCCTTGCTTATCAGATTGTTATCAGGTTTCAAGATACTCAAGCTTTCATCATTAAGGCTGTATAAATTATAGATTCCTTTCCCTACTGCAATATTGTTCTTTAGAATTGAACCTAGCTGAAGAGTCTGACCATTTGCTTGAAAGGTTCCTGCATCCTCAAACAGTCGAAGGAGACCATAGCCAGCACTTTCGATGGTTTTGCTATTTGTTGTGTCGAAGTTTCCCACATAAGCAAGTGCATTCTTTTCATTGATATAGCTGGTAGCAAAAGTACCATCGGAATACAGCTCATAATATGTCAAATATCCTGAATCCTTCTTTGTTGACTCGTAATACCAATCTCCATAATGAACATAGGTAGTGGTTTTTTCTCTTGGATTAATAACCAATGCAGGGTAAGAATAAGCCACAGAATCTAATGATGAAGACCACGGATACGTATTCCCCGAGGTAGCACGACCAGAGCCCCTTGCATCGACACCAGTTGCACTATCTTTGCTTGCTGGAATGGATAAAGAACATAGCTGTGCATAATTCAATTTATTAACGGAGAAATCCTTTCCTGATGTGGTTCCACTTAAGGTCACCCCTGTACCCACAGTATTAGTCAAATAGTAACCATTAACAAGCTTTATATTATCTTGTTTATTGATTACAGCATAAGGAACACCTTTTATATCATTTTTATCCCAGCTGCAATAAGTATATACATTGGTAATGACCATATTTCTACTGCTGGCTTGATCATCATAAATTCCATAAATATTATCAAAACCGGCACAAATTCCCGCCAAATAGGTGTTGGATGAGGAACTGTCCGAGGCTGTTACAGTACCACCGCTATAGCAGTTTGTAATCGTCCCTTTACCATTGATAGAGCCCACCAAACCACCAATATAACGAGCTACATTGGAGCTTTTATCCGCAGTAACCAGCTTGCTTACCGCACTGCTATTTTCAATTCTACCAAAGTTATAACCTACTAAACCACCCACAGCACAAGGCAACTTAGCATTGCTTTTTGGAGCATAGCTTACTGTATATCCAGTTACCGAGCAATTTTTAACAGATGCATAAGAATATGTATCATCATTTCGATATTGCTCATTATCATCGTAGCCCTTTTTACCAACATATACCAAACCTGCCAAAGCGCCTACCCCTGGATGATGTGAACCACCATCGTTGTATTCAGAGATTACATAACCCGATTTATTTTCGGGATCAGAAGCAATCATGACTATGTTTTTCAATATAGCACCTTGCACCTCACCAAAAAGACCTGTAAATTGATATTTATCCTCATTCGTTGTTACACAGCAATAATCAATAATTGAGTATCCTTGACCATCATAAATATTTCTAAAGTTACTTGGTGTATATGTAGCTCCCGTAGGGTCTGTAAACGCCTGAGAATTGGGACGCCCTATGGGTCTGTTTCGATATGCATTGCCACTTGCGGTATCCATCAGGTTATAGCTTATTCCGCAGTATGTCTTTGTATAAGCCCCAAAATCAATATCATTTTCCTGTTTATAGTAGTACCGTGTATCTTTACTATCCGTCCATTTTGTGGTATTCCAATAATAGGCAGCACGAGCCAAAGCATTAATATGTCTTGGACTTCTAACGGAAATAGGCCGACTCTCCCCCGTTGGGTTTTTCGGAACCGCAGCCGCAGTTGTGCTGATATCGGGATTAATTGCATTTTTTGCAAAGTCAGGACAATAGAAAAAGGTATAGTCCTCAAACATTGCTTTTCCATCAATATAGCCAGTTATGGTCAAGCGGTCATAAAATCTTGCTGCTGTATTTCTGTCAGTCATTTGCAATGCAAAAGGAAGGCGGAAAACCTTGGCATTTGAAATGGTATACTTTGCTCCATCTGCTGTATTTGAAAACTGTAAAGAAACCTTATCGGTAATTCTTTTTGCTGTACCAGCACTCTGGGTATCGGTTATATTGGCTGTTTCTATTTTATTTGAATTTAGTACATAACTAAATTTCGTCAAAGAATAGATTGTCATGATGGCATAGCCATCCTCTACACAAGGTTCTTGTCGCAAGGTATTTAGTTTCCAACTATTACCCTCTGTGTCAAAACTATCCCCTTCCGCCGTCAAGCTTGTTTCTGCGTAATAGCCATAATAGTTTCCCTCTGCATCGGCATTTGCATATCTTTCATAATAAACCAAGGAGGTTTGCAATTTTAACTCCGCAGGCCAATCTCCATAATGAGGTAAAATTGTTCCATCCTCTCTATGTACCATTCTGAAAGGGATACTGTTTCCAACCAAAGCATCACTATATGGGTAGCAATTACTATCAAGGTTCCCTGAAACCTTTAGATCAGGAAATCCTTTTGGCTGAACACCAGCATAACTAATGGTATAATCATAATTATAATTTGCCTGTCTTAAAAAATTACAATTTTGAAAGGTTGCTGTAGAGGTTCCCGCAAACCCACCGGAGGTGGCCTTATCTAAAAGGTTATCTCCCTTTTGTACTACGCCATAGGCACTACAGTCGGAAATCGTTCCATTGGCCGCACTTCCCACCAAGCCCCCCGCATACCACTGAGCAGTCACATCAGAGGTGGAATAGCAACCATTCATAGATGTATTTGCAGTTCTTCCTGCAAACCCGCCGGCATAGCTTCCAGTTGCATTCACCTTACCTGAGGCATAAGAATCGGTTATCAGTCCATTGCTGTATTCACCAGCAAATCCACCCACATACGCATTCCCCGAAACATTCATTGCAGCAAATGAACCTTTTGTGGCTGTACCACCACTGATTCGTCCCACCAATCCACCAACATAGTCCGTTCCACTCACACGATAGCGCGCAACACGGTCTGCCATATCTGTAAGAGGGCGGTTATACTCATCCTTTGTTGTAAGATAGACCCCACAATTGGTTATACTTCCTCCCTGCATTTGCCCTGCCAGTGCGCCAACATAAGCGCTCCCTGAAACGCTAAAATCTACCAGCTTCATATTCATGAAAGCACTATCTTTCAATTGGCTAAACAAGCCAATATTATTCGTTCCTGCTATCTTAAAATTCCGAAGCTCATTATTATTTCCATTGAATGTTATTCCATCAAACAATGATTTATTTTCAATGGGAGCTAAGGTATCTGCATAGGGCTTCTTTTTCGGATCATAACTGGAAATCATAGAACCAGCAGCCCATTTGGTGAAATCATAATCAATTGCACCTGTCTGGGTTATAATAAGTCCGTTACCTGTGGCAGAATAGTTTGATGCTCTTAAATTGTTTAAATGGCGAACACTGGAAATTGCCAAATTTCCATCCTCATCTTTTGATGCAAAAAGACTGTTTGTAACGGGTGCCACTGCACTTCCGGTAACAGTAAGACCTTCTCTGGCATAAGTCATGGTCACTGTTGCAGTAATGTCATCTCCTTGTGTCAGTTTGCCTCCAGTAATATTATGAAAGCTTTCCATGCCTCCACGAACACTATCCAGAAGAACTTGAACTTTTGCCTTATCATTGCTAATCCAAAAATCTCTACCACCTTTCAATTCAATGGTAAAGGAATGGTTTGATATATCATCAGGACGAAAGCTCTCATCTGTAATGGTTACGGACAAAAGGATATTCTCGGCATTTTTAATCAGTTTTCTCATGCCACTGCATTCAATATCAAGATATAAATCTTCTTTATTTACAACCTTTACTGTGGGTTCAAATTTATCTGGCAGACCAATGCCTTGGGACAGCTCTGAAATCCCCCCATAATAGCCAATCATCTTCTCTTTTCTATCACTTTTACTTCTTGAAGCAAGTGCCATTATATCATCATATGTAAACGCTTCTTCTCCATAAAAAACGCCATAAACATCTCCTGTTTCTGGATTTAACTCTACCAAATAATGCCCACCTGATTCTAAGGAAGCATTTAAAATGGAATCACTGCCTATTATATAATTAATAAAAACAGTATCCGTATCTGTAAAATAATAAAGTTTTTTCCAATCATCTGCTTCTCCATCGTAATCCTGAGGCTCTTTACCTATAAAGCCTAATTTTCTTATAGAATAATCATTTTCTACCTTTTCACAAAAGGTGTTTAATGTTCCCACAGCTTTCATGGTTGTAAGCTTATTTTGAGAAACCAAATAAATCTGCCTTGCAACATCATCATACTTTTTTATTTCAAGGTTTCTTCTAAGGCCGGCTACCGCAGGTATGGCAATGGCGCAAATGATAATGAGGATTCCAACTGCAACCAGCATTTCTATAAGGGTATAGCCTTTTTTCTCTCTTTTTGAAAACTTATCAGTCATTGCGCTCACTCCCTTTTTTATGAAATGATTGGTAGCCTTACAGCAGTAAATTACCCTTGTCAGTTACAATAATCTCATCCACATTGTAACAAAACTTTTTACATAAAACAACAGAAAAAACATCGAAAAATCCCTGCTTAATGAAAAATAGTAATATTATTCCAAATTACCAATTCAAATACTGTTAAACCCTTCAGTATTTATTTTATTTTTATAAATAGAATTTTAGCCCTTGTGTAACAGAAGCGTACGTATCACGAATAGAAAAAAAAGCGTTGAAAAAGCTTAACACTGCATTAAAGGATTAAAACAGGGCATTGCCCTGATACATATTAGCTATTAAATATAAAAATAAAAAAAGCAGGTCAAAAGACCCACCTTTCTAATTTATCCTGCAAAATGATTCCCATCCGCAATAATGCGCAGATAATTCTTCAATACCGCAATCTCTTCTGCAGAAAAGCATTTCAATACCTCATCATTCACGTCATCAATGATTTTTCCAATAGGTGCCTCTAAAGCTTTCCCTTTTTCCGTCGGAACCACTCTAACTTCACGTCTATCTTCCTTGTTGATTACACGATCAATCAGACCTTTTTTCTGCATGCGATCTAGCACGCCTGAAATAGTAGATGTTTCCAAGCAGAGAATCTCTGAAATTTGCTTTGGCGTAGCAAACTCCTTTTGCCACAAGCAACTTAAAACACCATATTGGGATGGTGTAATGTCATACTCAGACAACTTTGAGCTCAGATGCTGAAAAACAGAATGCTGTGCTGTAGTCAATAAATAGTTGATACACTGTGTTAATTCCATAAGCTTATCCTTTTCCCTTTACTCAATTCTACTTTATAGGATAGCTGTATTTGTGACAAAAATCAAGTTTTTTATTTAGCATCCAACACATTTTTGCGCAACATGTCGTACTTTTTCACTGGTTTATCAAACAAAATTTGTAAAATTTGCTGAGGGTGTGGTGCTGATTCCACTGGATTCCCATCTGCGTCCCACAGCTTAGAAACCTTCATTGTAAATGCATTTCCCTTTGCTGGCATAACCTCAATGGTATCTCCTACACAAAATTTATTCCGCTGTTCTACAATAGCAATTCCCGTTTCAGGGTTGCTGTCCTCTTGAACCATACCAATAAAGTCAAACCCACGAATATAGGTATTGCTATTGTAAATCTGCTGATTTCCGTCAGGTTTTTCATAATAGAAACCTTCGGTATAGTCTCTATGGCTTGCTTTAGATACCTCTTCCAAATACTGAGGAAGTTTTTCACGATATAAATCAGGTGAAGTCATATAATCATCAATGGCCTGACGATATGCCTTTACCACTGTACCAACATAAAAAGGGGTCTTCATACGGCCTTCGATTTTCAGACTCATAATTCCTGATTCTAAAATATCGGGGATATGTTCAATCATACAAAGGTCCTTAGAATTATAGATATATGTTCCTCTTTCATTTTCCTCTATGGGCATATATTCCCCGGGTCTTGTTTCCTCCACCAAATGGTATTTCCATCTGCAAGGATGAGAACAGGCTCCTTTATTTGCATCTCTGCCGCTTAAGTAATTACTCAACAAGCACCGCCCCGAATAGGAAATACACATTGCCCCATGCACAAAAGCCTCAATATCCATATCCTCTGGAATATTTTCCCTTATCTGCTTTACTTCCCCAAAGGAAAGCTCTCTGGCAATGACAACACGCTTTGCCCCAAGCTTATACCACATGCTGGCACTCATATAATTGGTGTTATTCGCTTGGGTAGAAACGTGAATCTCCATATTAGGTACCGCTTCCTTAGCCACTGAAAACACACCCAAATCCGAAATAATCAGCGCATCCGCACCAATTTTCTCTACTGCTTTAAAATACTCCGCCATGCCTTCAAAATCCGCATTATGAGCAAAAATATTCGCTGTGATATAAACCTTTGCTCCATGGTCATGGGCAAATTGAATGCCCTCTGCCATAGTATCCAAACCGAAATTTTTCGCCTTGGCACGTAATCCATATGCCTCACCGCCAATATATACTGCATCGGCACCATACAGCACTGCAATTTTCAGTTTTTCCAAATCTCCCGCTGGAGCCAAAAGCTCCGGTTTATTCAATTTCCACATGTTTCATTTCTCCTTCTGTTTCCTTTGTTTTATAACAAAGCGCCATACCATCGCCAATGGGGATGATAGAGGTTTCCAATGCATCGTTATGTGTAATTTCCCATAAAAAGGTTCTTAAACGTTTGTGGATGGTGCGCTGTCTCCTTGGCACACTGAACCGGGTTTGAGCAATTGTCCCCCCCTGTAAAACGTCATCCACAATCAAAAGCCCCCCAACGGGCAACAACCGCAAACAATGCGGCAAAAAGCTATGATATTGGCCTTTTGCAGCATCTAAAAATATCACATCATAGGGGCCCTCTAAAGTTGGTAGAATATCTGCCGCATCCCCTTCTAAAATCTTGATGGTATCCTCCAGTCCCATACGTTTGATATTGGGACGGGCATCCTTTAGCATAACTTCAAAACGGTCGATGGTGGTTACTGTTCCACCGGGTTGTAAATATC
>JAEZPX010000199.1 GCA_023413275.1 Bacillota bacterium
ATGATATCGCAATGATCCAAAGCTGACTCATAACTTTTTTCACCAAAAGAAATCAATATTTTTTTACCACCACCGCTGTTTTTTAACAACTTTTCAACAATGGGCTTTGCATCTTCAATTTCAGTAAACACTTCAGCAAATAGTTCATTATACATTAATATGTGTCCACGAATATCCAAAACAGCATATGGTATTGGTAGATTATGGGGAATTTGAAAATTCTCCTGCAAAACTGCGGTATCCAAAAAGGAAAGGGACTCCTCTAAGGCTCCCTCAAAGGGCATATAAAGCTCTTTTAAGAGAGGCCAGCCGAAAAATACAGCGGCTCCGCCAATTAATGTGCCAATACCCAAATAAATGTCCACCAAGGTACACACAAAAACTACTACTACAATCAATACAATCGCAAGTATTACGTTGTCTTGCTTTTTCGTTTTAAACATTTATACGCCTCCAAAACCCAACGGTTTCCTTCAAGCTTTTGGCCCCAATTCTCGGAGCAATTCTAATAGAGGAGTTTTCCACTCAGGTCTTTCCTCCTCCAATAGGCCAACCTTCAGCTTTGCTGTGGCCTTTTCATCAAGGGACTGCTTGGAAATACCCATCCTAGCCGCTAATAGATACATTACAATTTCCAAATCGGCCAATATTTCTGCCTTCTCCCCCTTTGTAGCATTTTCCTGCATCGCCGTATAAAATTGCGCCACCGATGACAGCATCCTACACTGCAAATTTTCTGTCATTTTAACATTTTTAGCAACATCAAAATCCTTTCCGTTCATTTAAAAACCGCCTCCTATTAGATGGTTTTGGTTATTATATGCAATAATATATTATAACATAAACTTTTGTCTATCTCAACATGAAAGTACCCTCTGGATATTTTAAAACTCCAAGGATTCGCCGAAATTCATCAATTTATGACCTTCACCCAGCTTAATCCAAGGTCTTTCTCTGGCATTACCCTTTTTTTTGCAAACAACGCCCAACGCAAAAACTATCAAAAAAAGCTGAAACAGTTTGAAAAAACCATTTCAGCTTATTCTATATCTTTTTAAAGAATTTCTCTCATTGCAGAAAAAAGAGGTGTATCTTCTCTCATTCCATAAAATGTCGCTCCCGAACGATGGCACATCTCACCTAAGGCTGACCTGTGCTCCTTCAATGCCTTATCATATGCCCTTAGTACAGAGGAGGTTAATTCCAAATCGCAAGTTTCTCCCGTTTCGGAATCCACAAGACGTACCGCTTGTCCCTCTTTCGGCTGTTCTTCCTCAGATGCTAAAACCTGTACCAAACAAACCTGTTGCTTTTTCCCCTGGAAAACACGCAAAGCCTCATCCAAAGGAGTTTCTGAAAAAAAATCAGAAATCACAAAGGAAATGCCACGTCCCAGTTTGCCACTGTAAAGCCCCGCCCGCAAAAGATTAGATCCGCCACTGCTTTCAGCCTGATCCAGCAGATTCAGGAGTTCAAAAAAACCGCTTTTCTGCGCAGCCCCTCGCTTTTCCAGTATGATTGAATCATTCCAAAGAAATAAATTCACACGGTCGCCACTGCAAAGGCTGATGTAAGCCAAGGATGCAGTGATTGCCTTTGCCTGTAAAAACTTCTCCCCTTTTTCCATGGAAGTGCTGCAATCCAAAAAAAGATTGATTTCC
Source organism: Bacillota bacterium (assembly GCA_023413275.1). Classification (GTDB taxonomy): domain Bacteria; phylum Bacillota; class Clostridia; order Lachnospirales; family Anaerotignaceae; genus Chakrabartyella. The sequence continues at coordinate 1,662 of JAEZPX010000199.1, forward strand.
GCCTGCTTCTCCTCCATAAAAACCTTTACGTAAAGCTTGCCAAACCGACCATAACTATTCCAGTCCACCCTCCGAAGATCGTCCCCCATGATGTAATCACGAAAATCAGAAAACTCTAAAGAACTGCCTTTTGCGTGGGACTTTCTGGCACCACTGTAACCGTCAACGCTTAGCCTTTGACGTAGGGTAACAGAGAGCTTTTCAAGCTGTAATAAATACTCCTTTGTAAATATATCCTGTAACGTTCTCATATCAATAATGCCTCGATGATTTGATCTACTGTAATACCATCTGCCATACCCTCAAAATTCAGGAAGATACGATGACGCAATGCGGCCTTTGCCACTGCCTTCACATCTTCATAAGCCACATTGTATCTTCCAGCCATCAGGGCATAAACCCTTGCTGTCATCATAATCGCCTGTGCTCCTCTGGGGCTGGCACCATAACGAACGTATTTTTTCACCATCTCCGGAGCATCTGCATAATCAGGATGACTTTTTAAAACAACGTCCATAATATATTCTGCCACAGGCGTGGCCACAGGCACTTCCTTGGCAATCCCTCGCATTTCTAGAAGCTGTTCCTGACTGCAAATTTTGTTTGCTTCCCTTGGATTTCCCGTAGTGGTAGAGGTTACAATCTCTAAAAGTTCAGCCTTTGTGGGAAATGCCACATCAAGCTTAAATAAAAAACGATCCATCTGTGCTTCCGGTAAAGGATAGGTTCCCTCTGATTCCAACGGATTCTGTGTTGCCAACACAAAGAAAGGCTCGGGCAAAGTATACGTGGTGTTTCCGCTGGTTACTGTGTGCTCCTGCATTGCTTCCAGCAAAGCACTCTGGGTTTTCGGTGTTGCTCTGTTGATTTCATCCGCCAAAACGATATTGGAAAATATAGGTCCCTTTCGAAACTCCAGCCCCATTTCCCCTTTGGCATTTTTGGTCATCACCGAGGTACCCGTAACATCGGCTGGCATCAGGTCAGGGGTGAACTGAATTCTTGAAAATTCCAAATCCAACACCTTTCCAATGGTTTTCACCAGCTGTGTCTTGCCAAGGCCTGGCAATCCTTCCAGCAAAACATTACCTCCGGCAATCATGGATGTTAACACACCTCGAATCAAATCCTTCTGTCCAATCATCACGGTGCCTATTTCTGTTTCTATTTTTTGAAGTTCCGCCCCAAACTGGCGAATCTTTTCCTCATTCATTTCGCAAACCTCCTTTTTTCCATGATTACATTATACGGTCTTCGGACTTCCCCCGTCAATCAAAGGGGAAAAACGTAAAGAAATGTAAGGAATTTGTTTTGTTTTTCTTAAAAAAGGGCATGTATACTATCAGAAAACCTTAAACTTGAGAGCTTTAAAGTGAAACATTTTCAATTCTTCTGTCAATGATTCGTCACACTTTTCTACAAAACATAAGAAGGTTTTTAGCACCGTATCTATTGGAAAACATAGGAGAAGTGTGGTAGTTCTTAATTTTAACGTAATTGTTATGGAAATATTGTGAAATTCATAGTATTATATTTTATGTAAGATAAAGTTTTACAAATGAGCTTAAGGGGAATACCTATGAAAAAAATTGATTTTAAAAACTTAGATAAGTCCTATCTAAAATTTTCGCTATATCTTTTTGCTGTTGCGGCAGCCGTTATTTTGTTTGAAAAAATAATTGGACACCTGCCTAATTTAGGGAGTGTAATCCATACCTTCCTCATTACCATACTGCGCTTGGGCTCCCCGTTCTTTTTAGGTTTTGCAATCGCATATGTGATGAATCCCTTTATGAAGTTTTTCGAAAGGCTTTTCTTAAAATATATACCAAAGGCACAAACCCATAAAAGACTAACCCGTATCTTCTGTATTTTAATCAATTACATTATTATTATCGGGGGTATTTTCTGGATTTTCATTTATCTTGTTCCTGAGCTAAAGGGTTCTGTTATCTCCTTTGTATCACAGCTTTCCACTTATTCGGCACAGTTAAATGAATCTACCACGGATCTTTTCGACCGAATTCATTTTATCAATGGGGAGGATGTAAACAATATCTTAAATAAATTGTTGGCTCCAATTATGGGCGTATTCCAAAATGTCCCGGCACTGATTACAAATATTCTTACAAACCTTTATTCTGTAGGAAAAATTACAGTGGATATTGTCATGGCTATCTTTATCTCTTTTTATATGCTGTACGATAAAGAGAATTTCAGAAAACATGCATTAAAAATCGTTTATGCCCTTTCAAGCCGTAGAAGCGCAGAACATTTATTTTATAACGCTCAACGAATCAATCGAATTTTTCAGAACTTTATTGTTGGCAAAGCAGTAGACTCTCTAATTATCGGAATTCTTGCCTTCATTGGCTTTTCCCTACTGAATGCCCCATTCCCTTTGATTCTGAGTTTAATTGTGGGTGTAACGAATATGATTCCATATTTCGGGCCGTTTATCGGTGCAATTCCTGCTATTTTTATTTCACTTTTGGTAAATCCCACAACGGCAATTTGGGTGGCATTGTTCATTCTTGCTTTGCAACAATTTGACGGAAACTTCTTAGGTCCTAAAATTTTAGGAAACTCCTTAGATATTAGCCCAATCTGGATTATTCTGGCGGTGGTTTTAGGCGGCGCATTGATGGGCCCTATCGGCATGTTCATTGGTGTACCAATTTTGGCAACAATTAAAATGTTCTTAACGGAATATATTAATCATAAATATCAAGATAAATATGCTGAAGATGATCCCCTTGATCTAGAGAACCATGCGTAAAATTACCACCCAAGGCGTAAGCTGGAACAAAAAAAGAAGGATCAGACTTTTCAAAGACTGTCCTGCGGACTTTTCGGAGGAAAAAAATGAATCAAACCAAACAAACAAATTTATTTGCACTAATCTTCTTTGTTTTTTTTATTGTAAGCGGACAGCTTTTGTATCTTATACCTTTGATGCAAAAAATTCCCTATGTCTGGTTTTCCAGCATTGTACAAATCGTGTATTGTACTGTTCCCATTACTGGTTACTTTATCTGGACCAAAAAAAATCCTAAGGATGTTTTTCGTTTATACCCCTTAGGGTGGAAAAACTTATTGTTGATTATTGCTTTTGGCTTTGCCATACAGCCCCTTATGCGTTTTCTTTCCTTCTTTACCTCTATGTTCTTTCCCAATGAAGCGCAAGAATTTGCAGATGCACTGGATGGAACAAGCTTTTTAGGAACCTTAATTACCATGGCAATTCTACCGGCATTTTTAGAGGAACTTTCCTTGCGGGGAGTATTTCTTTCAGGTTACCGCCGTTTGGGCACTTGGAAAGCGATTTTCTGCAC
>JAEZPX010000009.1 GCA_023413275.1 Bacillota bacterium
GATATTGTAGGATTGTGCCTGCATCTGCAGTGATGCCCATTGTTTCATATACTTTAAGTATGGTGGATAAATCTTCCCAGCCTCTGGGAGTTACAAACCGTTTGCCATCTACGGTGTTTTCCATGGCATAAAAATGATTTTTTTTAATTTCAAGGTAGGAGAGAATCGCCCCATGAACAGAATGCTTATAGGCATATTCCTTCCAAACTTGAAAATCGGGTTCAACATCAATTTTTTTTACACGGTCAAGGGTAACAACGTCAAATTCCCGAACGCTTTTGTTATATTCAGGGGGGTTACCTGCGGCGGCAATGAGCCAGCCATCAGGCACCCTATGGGCACCGAAGGTTTTTGCCTGTAAAAATTGCAGCATGGCAGGGGCTAGGGTTTCCGAAGCGCAGTTAATTTCATCAATAAAAAGAATGCCTTCGGAAAGCCCTGTTTCTTCCATTTTGTTATAAACAGAAGCAATGATTTCGCTCATGGTATACTCTGTTACGGCATATTCCTTGCCGCCGTATTCTTTATGGCTGATAAAGGGCAGGCCGATGGCACTTTGGCGTGTATGGTGGGTGATGCTATAAGAAACCAATGCAACGCCGCATTCCCTTGCCACTTGCTCCATAATGGCGGTTTTGCCAATTCCAGGAGGCCCCATAAGCAAAACCGGGCGCTGACGTACTCGGGGAATCAGGTATTCACCAAACTCATTTTTCAATAAATAAGCTTGTATGGCTTTTTGAATTTCTTCCTTTGCTTGTTTTATATTCATAATCATTTCTCCTTATCATAAATTGATAGGTCTTCCGGCCCTAGTACAACCTTCATTGCCCAAGGGGGTACATTTAAATCCAAGTATTCTTCATGAAAAAAGATAAAGGCAGTTTCATAGGGTGGTCTGCCATTGGGAAAAGTACCGTAACCATCGGTGAAATAAATCAATCCCTTTAGGTTTTGGAAGACCTTCTCGTCAATGAGCTTATTTACATATTCAAACACAGGGCGGAAATCGGTGCCACCACTGCCTAGGATGCGAAAGCTTTCCATGTATTGTGCCAATTCCTCCGTGGAAGTGATGATGGTATCTTGTTGTACCTTTGCATCACATTGGACAATGTGGATATTTGTTTTATGAAAAAATGATTCGCTGTTTCTAAGAATTGCGTAGGTTTCTTCCAAAAAACGGTGAATGGTTTCCCCCTCGCAGGATTCTGAAGTATCAATGGCTATGACCAATTCCTCTATTTTTTTTACTTCTTTATACTCCAAGGATTCAATGAGGGGCATATTTCCATAAAGGGACAGTCCGTATGTGTAAAAGATATAGTCATAGGCGTCATCGTCCACCCGCATGTCCTCTTTTAGAGTTACAAATTTTTCAAGAAACCGACGATAGTCATATTTCTCTCTATTTTCGATTCTCAGAAGCTGTAACAGATCCCCTGCATTTTCTCCCATCTCTTTTGAGAAGGTTTCCAAGTTGGTTTCCATCTTTTCTCCGATTTGCTGCCATTTTTCTTCAAGCTGTTTCTGTTTTTCTTGATTCTGCTCTTGTTCCGTTTGGTCTTCATTATCAGAATTATCATCATTTTGATTATTGTTGTTCTGATTCTCTTCTTTTTTATGGTCCCAAAAAACATGATCGTCTACCCAGAATTCAAGCTGTAGTTTACCAAACTCCTTATCAGTCAATTTCTGTTCAGAGAGCTTGCGGTAAATACCTTCTGCAGAAAGCACTTTCAACTCCTTTTTCAGGGATTCATACATTTCATTTCTGCGGTCGGAAACCACCAAGCGGGTGGCCTTTAGAGGCAGGGAATCAATAATAGATTCAACGGCAATATCGCAGGAAACGCCCCAAAGAGCCTCGTCCCGTTCTCCTGTATGAAAAGGATGGCGGAAGATACAATGCAAAAGCATATGCAGATAAAGGCGGTTTACCAGAACGGGGTCGGATTGGTACCGCTCCACTAAATAGCGAGGGTTAAACAGCACCTTTTCTCCATCTGTCCCAACGTAAAGGGAAGACAGGTTCATTTCATAGCGTAGTCCGCTTAAGGCAATATCCAGAAACCGCAAGGATAAGTACAATTCATTGCGGGATGCATTTAAAATAGCGTTACCGATTTGTATGAGACGTTGATGATTTTCGTTCATAAGCCCTCCTTTACAAATCAAAGCTTTTTTTCTTTATGGGATTCCCATTTTTATGTTGGTGATCCATAAGAAAGCTAAGAATTTCTGTTTTCCCTTTTTTCTGTGCTATTTCTATCATTTTTGGCAAAGCCTCATTGGTGTAAAGCCCCCATTGAGAGAATTGACGCAGAACTTCCAGATCATTGTTTTGGATATAATAATCCGCCGCAAAAAGCAAATGCTCTCGCACATAGGAAAGATAGGTTTCTCTACGTTCTGTCGCTAGTCGATAGGGATAAGACAGACGATATACCGCTAAAAGCAGTACTAAAACGGCGGCATCCTCCCTTCGAGTAAGATAAAACAGTTCGTCATATCTGCGAAAATCAATATCAGAATTGCGAATGCATTGGCGAAACAAATGGCCTGTGCCGTAATTTACCTGATGAAACTGCCGTGCAGGTGTGTCCTCGATATATTCATATTGAAAATCGGGGATAAGCAATTTGGCTCTGGCTTCGGGAAAATCTATGGTAAGCAATAGCTCATGGTTTAAAACAGCGATTAAGTCGGAAATATGCTTACATTGTCCGAAATAAATATCGTAAAGGCTGTCGCAATTCAAAAATAAGCCTGTTTCCAGATGCTCTGTATTTTTCGGTATATTAATTTTGTAAAGGGATCTGCAATTATAAAATGCATAGCGTTCGATGGCAGTCACCTTGTCTGGAATGGTAAGAGCCTTGAGACTATGACAATCAAAGAATGCATAACTGCCGATTTTTTGTATACTTTGGGGCAGTGTCAAAGCTTCTAAGGCAGAACATCCGGAAAAGGTATAGGGGGCGATTTCCCCTAGTGCCTCGGGCAGAACAATAGAGCCTAAAGTGTTACAGCCAGAAAAGGCATAAGCACCAATACGACGGATGGTATCAGGAAGGATGATGCGCAGGATGGCATCTCCGTCATCCTCTTTTGGAATTGTAGTACGTTTTTCTGCCGATAAGCATAGAAATATTTCTGCTAAGCTTTCTTCCACTTCTTGGGGTTGCTCCGTTTCTATGGCAAAAGCGAAATCCTCAATGGCTACCACAGGCATATCGTCTATGGTTTCAGGAATATGCAGTTGACTTGCTCTGCCCTTGGCACCCAAGATGGTAATGCCCTCGGCAGAGACTTTATAATATAATATAACCTTTTTTGTTGGTTTCATGGTCTTATCCTTTTCAAAATATAATCTAAGCTCCATTATACTTCCTTGTTTGGACAGTGTCAAAATAATCACATAGACATATGCATATAAAAGCCGAATATTGCAACAGGAGATGGTATATAAAGAAAAGCGCAAGTAATAAAAGTGATATTTTGTTGCTTACGGAAGTCGGTTATGATTTGAGCTTAAGAACATTGTAATATGTTACATATTTACATATAAAGAAAATTATTCTAAAATATATTTGGTTTATTTGCATTAAATATACCGTTAGTATTAAGCTTCATTGTGTTTTGTTTCATGCTAACAAGGGGGAATATAAATTGAATAGAAAATTTTTAGGTTCTATATTTATTTTAGTTGGTTTATGCAAGTTGTCTTTAGAGATATACGGTTTAAAAGCGCTTCAGCTTATGGATAAAGCTTCAAAAACCAGTTTCCATACAAGCCCGTGGAGTTATTTTTCTGAATCTCCAGCAGTAGTATCTTTTCTAATTACCCTTTTGATTCTGGTTACAGGTTTGGTTTTAATTGTTCATAAGGATAAGTGAAGGTAGCACGAAAAAGAAATCAGTAACAATAAGCTTAATATTTGGTATGCTTTATTATAGGCAAAAAGAAGCCCGTTTGCTTCAATCAGCAATTCGGGCTTTTATAATTTGATTCAGTGAGAAGCCTTTACTTTAATCCAAAGCTCAGCCAGTTTCTGCTTTAAGACAGGATTATCTTTAAATACTTCGTCCTTGGCATAATCTGTTCTGGGCAGATATGCTTCATTATCTGCATAAATTCCACTGGAGCCAGACATTTCATCCAACACCTCTTGGTTAGAAGAATGGTAGCCTACCGTTTCGGAGTTACCATAGGAAGCATCATGGGTCAAAACATAATTGATAAATTCATGAGCCAAGAGGGGATTTTCTGCGTTAGCAGGAATCACCATGGAATCACTCCACAGGTTTGTTCCCTCTGTAGGCAGGAAGAAGCTCATATCTTCATTCTCATTTAAAATAGTTGCGGCGTCACCACTATAAACAACTGCAATATCTTTATTTCCGTTAATCATACCGTCGATAACTTCATCGGTAACATAAGCAGGGTCCATGGTATCGTTCATTTGCAGGAGCCAGTTATAGGCTTCCTGAATTTCATTTTCATTTTCTGTGTTCATGGAGTAGCCCAGTGCTTTCAACGCCATCATAAAGGAATCTCTCTCTGAGTCGTAGACATAGATGCGTCCTTTATAGGTAGTATCCTGAAGGATATTGTAGCCTAGTTTTTCCACGTCTGCGGCTTTTACATTATTGTGGTTATAAACAATGCCTACGTTACCCCAGAAATAAGGCACGGAGTAAGAATTATCGGGGTCATAGGGCAGATGCTTCACACCTTCAGCCAAATTTGAGATATTTGGAATCTTGGTTAAATCCAGCTTCTGCAGCATGTTTTCCTTAATCAAACGTTCAATCATATAGTCAGAGGGCACAAGAACATCATAAGCGTCCCCTGCCTGCAATTTTGTGTACATCATTTCATTGGAGTCAAAGTATTCCACAATTACCTTTACGCCATATTCTTTCTCAAAGTCGGAAATCAGGTTTTCTCCCATATATTCCCCCCAGTTATACAACTTTAGGGTGGAGGAGCCGTATTTTTCTGTCGCGTCAGAAGCAGAAGAACCGCCGCCACAGCCGGACAGCAACAATGCTCCGCTAACAGCCAATGCAATCATTTTTTTCATGTCAGTTTACTTCCTTTCTTTTCTTTTAGAATAGGGATGATATTTACAATGAATAACGCCACCGTAATCAACAGAATAACCAAGGTACTTAAGGCGTTGATGGACGGATTCACACGTTTGCTCATGGTATAAACCAAAATAGAAATATTATTTACGCCGTTGCCTGTTACAAAATAGGAGATGATGAAATCATCAAAGGACATGGTAAAGGCAATTAGTGCACCGGAGATAATTCCTGGTCTAATTTGAGGAACAATGACCTTCCACAAAGCCTGCATAGGGGTTGCGCCAAGGTCTAATGCGGCATCCGCTAAATTTGGATCAAGGGAACGCAGCTTTGGTGTTACGCTGAGGATTACATATGGAATGCAGAACATGATATGGGCAAGTAGCAGTGTCAAAAAGCCTTTTCTTACCCCTAGAGCACTGAAAAACATTAACAATCCGATACCTGTTACAATTTCGGGATTCAAAATAGGTAAATTGTTTACTTGTTCTACAACGCCTTTCAAAATTTTTTTTGATTTTGATAAGCCGATCGCCGTTAGTGTACCCACAATTGTAGAAATAATAGTGGCTAAAAGAGCAATGATGACTGTATAGGCCACAGACTGCATCATAGTGGAATCGGCAAACATTTTCTCATACCACCGCAGGGAGAAGCCTTCAAATTTCGTTAAGGAGCGGGAACTATTGAAGGAAAACAGAATAATATACAAAATGGGTACATAGAAGAAAACTGCTGTTAAGCCCAACAATATTTTAGAAAACAAACGTCTTTTTTTCTTTTCCATTTAGCTATCCTCCCTTCCTTTAGCGGCAGGGTCTTTATCAACTTTTTTTGTAATATACATGGAAAACATGATAATGACTGCCATTGCTAGGGAAATGGCACTACCAAAGTTCCAGTCTCCCGAGGTTAAAAATTCAGTTTCAATAACATTACCAATTAAAACATACTGTCCGCCCCCCAAAAGCTTGGGAATAAAGAAGCTGGATACCGCAGGCAAGAACACCAACGTGATGCCGCTGATTACCCCTGGAATGGAGAGGGGCAGAGTCACCCTTAAAAAGGATTGTATAGCATTGGCGCCAAGGTCGCTAGCCGCCTCCAAATAGCTTTTATCCATTTTTGTCAGCGCGGTATAAATTTGCAGAATCATAAAAGGGATGAAGTTATAGACCATACCCAAAACAACGGCAAAGCTTGTGTGTATCATATGGACAGGGCCAATACCCAAAAAGCCCAGCATTCGATTGATCACTCCTTCATCCTGCAAAATCCCCATCCATGCGTAGGTACGAACCAACATATTAATCCATGTGGGCAGGGTAATCAAAAGAATCCAAAACAGCTTGCTTTTTTCACTGCGGTTGGCAATGACATAGGCAATGGGATAGCCAAACAAAATACAAATTACTGTTGTAATGATTGCAATATATAAGGAGCGCTTCAATACACTCATGAAAACCGTATCACTGAAAAAACGAGCAAAATTATCCAATGAAAAACGTATCGTAGCTACGTCATTTCCTTTATCGGTAAAGGCATAAAGGAGAATCAACAGCATGGGAACCACAATCATAGCTCCCATCCAAACAATATAGGGCAGTGCCATATTTCGAAATTGTTTCACCGAACACCCTCCCTTCAGTTTTGCTTTGTCATAATATGAATGTCTTCAGGCTGGAAAATCAGCCCTACCTCATTGCCAATTTCATAGCGGTCAGTGGTATCCACCTTATACTCATAGCCTTCTGTGGCAAAAGTAACCTCATAAACGCCAGGGGTTAGGGTTTCAGGGTCAAAATCATACTTTACGTTAGTGATTTCAACGGAGGTACCATCCTCAAGGCTCCAAGCAGAGGCGTTTGCCCAAGTTTTTAAATCTGTTTCTAAGGCAATAGATTCGTGAATTTCATCGGCTTTTTTGAAGAAATTTACTGCAAAAATTTCTTCCTGATATTCTTTGTTGGCAATACGGTTTTCATCCTTCACAATCATATTTACCGTAACAGAGGTGCCAGCGGCGGGGGAGAACGTTACAGGATAACTGCCGTTTTCTTTTTTAATAGAATAGCTGATTTCTTTAATGGAGATATATTCATCTGTTTCGGGATTCCACGCTTGGGCATCTGCACGGGCAACAATGGTACCCTCGTCCAATTCTTCAACGTCATCCATATCCAGATAAAAATCGTTGGCGGAGATTTTTTCGTTGGCACTTTCGTTATAAACAGGGCGGTCATCGGAAACCATCATTTTTACGGTAATAGAGGTACCCACCTTTGTTTCTACAATGGTTTCATAATGTACGCCTTTAAACAGCACGGATTTTACAATACCTTTCAGCTTGCCTTCTGACCTTGGGACAATATCCAAATCTTCGGGACGGATGACTATATCTACTTTTTCACCAGTAGCAAAGCCAAAATCTACGCATTTGAATTTCTTATCCTCAAACATTACTAGATAGTCCTCTAACATAACCCCGTCAATGATGTTACTTTCCCCAATAAAGTTAGCAACATATTGATTCACCGGCTCATTATAAATATCTGTGGGGGAACCGATTTGCTGAATTTCTCCATCCTTCATAACCACAATCTTATCGGACATGGTAAGGGCTTCTTCTTGATCATGGGTAACATAAATAAAGGTAATGCCCACTTCCTGCTGGATTTTCTTTAATTCTTGCTGCATTTCTTTTCGGAGCTTCAAATCCAGCGCACCTAAGGGCTCATCCAAAAGAAGAACATTTGGTTCATTTACCAAAGCACGGGCAATGGCAACACGCTGCTGCTGGCCACCACTCATTTCGGTAACATTACGGTCTGCATATTCTTCTAGGTTCACCAGCTTAAGCATACGTTTCACCTTTTGCTCTATAATATCTTTGGGCTCTTTTTTAATTTTCAAGCCAAAGGCAATGTTGTTATAAACATTCATATGGGGAAACAAGGCGTATTTTTGGAATACAGTGTTAATTTCCCGCTTGTATGGAGGCACTTTTGTGATTTCTTCCCCATCAAAAAGCACTTCTCCTTCATTTTGCGTTAGAAATCCACCCAAAATGCGCAGCAGCGTTGTTTTGCCACAGCCACTGGGGCCAAGAAGTGTAACGAACTCATTTTCATAGATATCCAAATTGATACCCTTTAAAACCAATTTACCATCAAAATCTTTGACTATATTTTTGAACTGAATCAGCTTTTTCATGTCTGCCTCCTAACATATCAGAATAAAGGCGGTGTTGAAATCCACAGAACTTTCGCCTTCGTTTTTTTGTCATTTCTTAAAAAGTGGCTTGTTTTGCCGGAAAGGTAGAAGGTTTCTCCTTTGTGTACAATAAAGCTTTCTTCGCCACACTCAAGGGTAATGCTGCCCTCAAGAACATAGCCGAATTCCTCACCACTGTGTGGGTCCATCTGAAAGGATTCTCCCCCTTGGGGTAATTCCAAGAGAATGGGTTCCATTTCGTTTTTTTGCGTATTGGGTACAATCCAGTGGATGGTATAATGCCCTCTTTCATCTACAAAAAAATCTTTTTTATGAAAGACCAATTTCTCCTTTTTTTCCTCTTTAAAGAATTCAGCTAAAGTGGTGCCTAAAGCTTCAACAATATCATTTAAAGTTGCAATGGAAGGAGACGTCAAATTTCTTTCCATCTGGGACAGGAAACCCTTTGTCAACTCGCTGCGGCTTGCCAATTCTTCTAAAGTTAGGCCTTTTTGCACACGAAGCTGTTTGATTTTATGTCCGATATCCATGCTGAACAACTCCTATCATATTTAGCACTACTAAACTTTTCTATTATTTTTACTAAACCTCAATTATTATACAGCATATTGATGGGATTGCAATACAAATAAAACAAAAAATTCGATATATAAAACTTTTTGACAAAATGTATTAAAATCTGCAAATTTTTATGGTTTTTTTTAGTTTCTTCGCTGATAGCACAAAGAAAAACTGTTTTTGCAATTTGCCTATAACTCCAATGGTTTACTATTACCAAACTTAGAGGGGCACTACTATAAACAAGACGAGGAAAACACAAAAAAGATGAGGCATTTGAACAAAAGATTGGATGCTATTAGAAAAAAACGATGAAATTATTCTTGTTTTTATGACATGTCCTTGTTGTTTTGACCAAGAAGGATAAAGCCTATTATCTGTAGGGTTTATTTTGTCATAAAATTTCAGTGATTTTTGGTCAAGAAAATGCCTGAATATCACTAGTATCTCTGTATTTAATGCTGTACAATTTTTTTTGAATTGCATTGACACTAAGGCGTTTTTATGGCTTAATAGTTACATGTCTTTATTTTAATACATAAGATGTTCGTTTAAAAAAACAAATGAAAGGGGAATGAAGTTTATGGTACGTTTTGCAAAAAGATTAGACCTTTTGGATAGTTCGGATATTGGAGATCTTTTAAGACTCATTGCCAGACCCGATATTATTTCTTTTGCAGGCGGGTTGCCCGCACCGGAGTTGTTTCCAGTGGAAGCGTTAAAGCAGGCCGGTATTGCGGTCATGGAGGAAATGGGAACAATTGCTTGCCAGTATTCCTCTACCGAAGGCTTGCCCCAGCTAAGAGAGAAAATAGTGGAAAGGATGGCAGTGAAAAACAATATTCATGCCACCCCTGAACAGGTTCTGATTACCAGTGGATCTCAGCAAGGACTTGATTTTGCCGCAAGAGTTTTTATTGATAAGGGCGATGTTATTTTGGTGGAAAGCCCCTCTTACTTAGGTGCCATTAACGCATTTAAGG
>JAEZPX010000085.1 GCA_023413275.1 Bacillota bacterium
CAAGGAGGAATTATATGAAAATATCACTTCGAGATAAGTTTCCGGAAATAACAGTACAAACAACAAAAGGAACCATACACTTACCAAATGACTATCAAGGAAAGTGGTTTGTATTATTTAGTCATCCTGCAGATTTTACACCTGTTTGTACCACTGAATTCGTTGGATTCCAAAAAAGAAAGAAACAGTTTAATGATTTAGGCGTTGAATTAATTGGATTAAGTGTGGACAATTTAGAATCTCATGAAAAATGGGTTCAATGGATTAAAGAGAATATTTATGTTCAGATAGAATTTCCAATTATAGATGACGAGAAAAGAATAGTATCTGAAACACTTGGTTTAATTCATCCAAATGAAGATGATACAGCCGCAGTCAGAGCAGTCATTATTGTAGATCATAATGGTAAAGTCAGGACTATACTGGAATATCCCAAAGAAATTGGAAGAAATATAGACGAGATATTAAGAACGGTGAAGGCATTAAAATTAGCATCGATAAAGAAGGTTTTTTCTCCTGCCAATTGGCCGCATAACGAGATCATTGGAGATAAGGTTTTATTTCATAGAGGAGAAAAGGACGATCCAAAATTGGACAAGGAAAGAGGAGTTTACAGTTTGTCTGATTGGTTTGTGTATAAGAATTTAGAAGAGTAAAAATGAACCCATTGAATAAAACGCATTTGATATAACCAAACATCCATTATTTTTCGATGAAAACAATGAATATTTTATGAAAAGCGCAAAGTTTTATATGGGTGTTGGCTCAGTGGCGTTCAATCAGATTTACTGATATGGTAATTTAAAAATGTACATACTTAAGGAGTATTCTCGGTTGTGAATACTCCTTTTTTTAACTATTTTTATACAGCAGAATGAGAGTCACCAAACAATCATCAAACTAATATAATCCACCATTTGATCTATAGAAATTTCCATGCCATTTTGTACCCACCAAATAACCAAAGCAATGGCGGCGCCTGTATAATACTCAGACATAATGGGAATGGGAATAGCACTGGGAACACCTAAACGTGTTTCATCCATACGAAAACATCGAGTAAGATAGGTGCGAACAGTATTTTGTAAAAGATTTGCCATAAAATCATTTTTAATATGAGAAATACTCTGCACAAAAAACATTTTATTATTTTTTACATATTCAAACATTTGCCCTAAGACACGCCCATAGTATTCCTGTTCTGTTTCTCCCTCTCTAATATGTATTTCATTAAACTTGCGTTGTTCTTCTGAAAATATAGTCTCCAATAATTGATATTTATCTTGAAAGTGCTTATAAAATGTAGTACGGTGTACCATTGCCTTTTTACAAATATCCGTCACGGAAATTTCTTCAAAGGGTTGTTTTAGAATCAGTTCATAAAGTGCTTCACTAAGAAGTTTATAGGTTCTTTGCATACGCAAATCAATAGTTTGTTCTTCCATATTGCTTTCTCCTTCTACAATTTTGGGAAAGTGTAGTTTAAGCTACACTTTGCAAAAGTTTGTTTCTTGCTTTTTCTTACAAAAAATAATATCATGCAATTCAATAAGTGTAAACAAAATACTTTGAACACACAGAGACAAATATCATAAAGGAGATATGCAATGATTCGGAGAATGAGAAAATCCATATGGGTGGCAGTACCCGTAGTATGTGCATTGTTGCTTACCGCCTGCAACGGCAGCAAGGAACCAGAACAAGAGGAAGGAAGAAGTGTTACTGTTGCAACCGTAGGCGAGACGGCTTATACAGACGCACTCAATCTGAGTGGAAATGTTGTTCCAATTGAAACCGCAAATCTTTCTTTTAAATTGGATGGAAAACTGAAGGATGTATATGTAAGGGAAGGTGATTCGGTAGAAATGGGGCAGAAGGTGGCTGAACTTTCCGTGGATGATTATTCGTTACAGGTTCGGGCTGCACAGGCACAAGTTCGGGCTGCTGATGCCCAGTATTCTACTGCTAAATTGCAGGCGAATACAGATGCTCCCTCGAAAATTGCCCAGGCAAAGGCACAGTTGGAGCTTACACAAAAAACTTATGACAGAGTAAAAAGTTTATGCGATGCCCAAGTGGTGTCTCAAAGTGATCTTGATGAAATATCGGCTAAGCTGGCGGCAGATTCTGAGACATATCAGCAGGCATTAGAAGGGAAAAATATGGCTACTGCGCAGCTTGAGGCTGCGGCAGCACAAAAAGATCAGGCAATTGTGGCAGCAGATAAAGCCGTGAAGGATTTGACGGATACAACGCTGAATAGCCCTATGAGAGGTGTTGTTTTAAAAAAGCTTATGAACGGAGGAGAGACGGCAGCTGCAGGATACCCAGTTGTGGTTATTGGACGTACAGATGAAGTTTACATAGAAGTTGGTGTTCCTGATGAACGGATTAATGAAATGAAGCAAGGACAGACTGCGGAAGTTTCGGTGTATGGCATAAAAACAGCATTCCAGGGAAGTGTTTCTGAAATTGGAGCATTGGCAGACAGCAATACCCGTACATTTACTGTGAAAATCAAAGTCAAGAATTCTGAGGGCTTATTAAAACCGGGGATGATTGCTAATGTGACAATTCATAACGGTTCTCAAAAGGCAGTTTTGATTCCGTTAGACAGTGTGTTGCAAAGGGCTGATGGCTCGGTGGTTTTTGTATACGATTCTAAGAATAAGACGGTAAAGAGAAAACTGGTGACAACGGGAGAAATTTGTGGCAGTTCCATAGAAATTCTTTCAGGTTTGGAATATGGAGAACAAATTGTGACAGAAGGTCAATTTTTATTATACGACGGCGATACTGTTCAGCTTGCAGAGGAGGTTAAGCCATGATTTCATGGAGTGTAAAGCATAAAAGCATTCTTGCTCTGCTCACATGTTTATTTATGATACTTGGTATTTATGCCTTCATCGTAATGGAACGGCAGGAGAATCCCGAGGTGACAAGCCCCGTTGCCTCCGTCACCTGTATTTATCCGGGTGCAAGCCCTGAGGATATAGAAAAGCTGATAGTAAAACCTATGGAAGACAAAATAGATACCATAGCGGGTATCAAAAAGCTGGAGAGCTATTCTGTAGACTCAGCTGGTGTAATTCAAATTACACTGAAAAATATGAGCGACAATGAAATTAATAAAAAGTGGGATAAATTGCGGGAAAAAATTGACGAAATTAAGCCTCAGCTGCCTGCTGATGCAGAGGCTCCTGTAATAAAGACGGATTTTTCCAGCTCCTACGGACTCATTATTGGTCTTTCAGGAGAGGACAACACAAATCAGGAGATGGCTGATGTAGCAAAACAGCTGAAAAATGTGCTTTCTAAGGATACAGATGTGAAAGCCGTTGATATTATGGGAGATGAAAAACAGCAAATAGAAATTGCCCTTAATATGTCAAAGCTTCAACAGTATGGAATTGCTCCCGCTACAGTAGCAACTCAACTTACTGCCCGTAACATTAATATTCCCGGAGGAAACCTTGAGCTTTCAGGAATGAAGATTCCAATTCAGGTTTCTGGAGAATATCAATCAATGGAGGAAATTAAGAATACCATTGTTTCGGTTTCAACGGATGCGGGGACACCTGTTTATTTAAAAAATGTAGCCGAGGTTTATCAGACAGCAGTAAAACCTGAAAGACAGGTCTATGTGAATGGAAAACAGGGTGTATTGATTGGTGTTAAGTATGCCGATGGCATTAATATATTAAATGTGGAAAAACGCCTTCAAGATAACATTCAGAAGTTTGAAAAAACAAAGCTGTATGCTGGAATGAAATTGACGGAGTTAAACAATCAGGCAAGCTTTGTAAAGAGTTCCATTGATATGTTTTCAGATAATCTTCTGGCAGGAGTTCTGTTGGTATTCTCAGTTGTTTTGATATTTATGGGATTGCGATCAGCGGCTGTTGTATCGATTCCAATTCCTATTATTTGTATTCTAGTTTTTGGCTATATGTATCTTACTAGAATCCCTCTCCATCAGGTTGCAGTAGCATCACTAATGATTTCTCTAAGCTTAATGGTTGCCAATGGAATTGTAGCTAACGATAACATTCACGTTTATCTGGCTAAGGGCGAGTCGCTGACAAATGCCTGTATTAACGGTGTGAAGGAGGTAGGCATTCCAATACTAACCTCATCTTTGACAACGGTTGCATCCTTTCTTCCATTGGCAATGATGAACGGTGACGCAGGAAAATTTGTAAAAACGCTACCGATACTGGTTAGTGTGGCACTGGCAGGATCCTATTTGACTTCGTTGACAATTGTTCCGGCACTGGGACATTTGCTATATAAGCATTCTCTTGATGATAATCCTGCAAAAACTAGGTTTTCAAAAATTGAAATTTGGAAACAAAAAATAATGGGGAAATTGCATTTAAAACCTTTTTTTGAGAAGGGGAAGGCATTTTATGGACGGTTATTGAATTTTGCATTAAAAAAACCAAGGGAAGTACTGTTGTTTTTTGTTGCTCTCCTTGTTGTTTCCTCTCTCATCATCCCTACATTATCTGTTCAGCTGTTCCCCCCTGTGGAGCGGGATCAGTATGTGTTGAATGTAACAACCCAGGATGGAAGTACATTGGAAAAGACGTTAGCACAATGTAAGAAGGTTGCCGGGGTGCTTGAGAATGAAAAATCTGTACATTCCTTTTCAAGTACTGTTGGAGACGGCTTTATGAAATATTATGTGACGTTTGAGCCGGAACAACAAGCTACGAATAAGGCACAATTTCTCATTAATGGAAGCCGATCAGAGGCTGCGGCTGTTGAAAAGAAAATTCTACAAGAGGTTCCGGGAATTACAACGACTCTGAAATATTTGGAAATTAGTCTGCCTTTAACCTATCCCATTCAAGTAAGAATATCCGGTGATGATGTTGAAAAACTACGGAGTCTTGCAGTTGAAATTGAAGATCGATGCCGTACTGTACCTGGTACCAGAAATGTGGAAGATAACTATGGAGATAACAGCTATCGCCTAAATGTTAATGTAAATGAAGAGAAGGCAAATCTAGTGGGTATCACAAACTATGATGTTGCCAGCACAGTAAGAATGGCTGTAAATGGACTGGAAATTGTGAAAATGAAACAGAAGGATTTGGAGAAAGACTCTCTGCCTGTGATTGCCAAAATATCAGATAAAGATAAAACAAGCCGTGAAATACTAAATACCATTTTCCTGACATCTCAGGTTACGGGAAAGAATGTTCCTTTGAATCAGATTGCCACCATAGAAACCCAATCCTCTTTAAACCAGATTATTCGCAGAAACAGCCAGCGGACGATTACCATTGGCAGTTACGTGGAGGACGGCTATAATACTGCGGCGGTGATGGGAAATGTGGAAAAGAGTATGGAAGGTTTACATCTTCCTGATGGTTATACCTTGGAATATGGTGGTGAAAGTGAAAACAGCAAAGATGCATTTTCTTCTATGACATTGCCCACGATTATAGCTGCTATTCTCATTTATATTATATTGGTATTCCAATTTGGTGATCTTTTGGAACCACTGATTATCATGGGTACCATTCCACTTTCCTTTATTGGGATTATTTGGGGACTAAAACTAATGAACTATCCCATCGGCTTTATGGCGCTGCTTGGTGCAATCAGTCTAATGGGAGTTGTAGTAAATAATGGTATTGTCCTTTTGGATTATATCAAGGTACTCCTTCCCCAGTCTAATCATTTTCAGGAGGCCATTATTCAGGCTTGTGAAACACGTATGCGCCCCATTATGATTGGAATGATCACAACGGTTTTCTCCCTTCTTCCCCTTATGATTTCAGGGGGGCCTTTGTGGGCACCAATGGCTACTTCAGTCATATTTGGAATGATGCTGTCTACAGTGCTAACGATGATTGTTATTCCTTGTGCCTATGCACTGATTGCCACTATGCGAGCAAAGCAAAAATAAAGGTTCCAAAAAACTGTGCGATTACATAAAAAGGCTTTGCTCATTTTGTTATGAACAAAGCCTTTTTTCATACACAAGAGGTTATCTTTTAATTTGAAAAAAAGAGTAGAGATGGAAAGGGCGCTATTGCCAAGAATTTAAAGTACGTTTAAAAGATGATAAAAAAGAGGATGAGGTTGTGATTCAAAAAGGAGTTCTTTCGGAATTAATTCATTGGGAATAGGGGAAGATGCATTGAATTGTATCTTGACTAGAATGCAAATTAAAAGTGAGCAGTAATTGGGTTGGGGAACATTGTTCTCCAACCCTTATTTTCTTCTGTTAAATGAGATTGACCTATTTCTATAATGGTTATCTTATTCAGAGGTATAGCCATTACATTTTAATACATATGGATTAATTTGATGAAAATTTTTATAGTGCTGACAAAGTAAAGCAGTTGCTTCTTCAATATTTCCTGTTCGGATTGCAGTCACAATGGGTTTATGATGGTGAATCTGCAAAAGACTATGGGCGATGTCTGTGTATTTTGATATTTGGATTAGGTGAATTTGCTGATACAAGGCATGCTGTTGCCGAATTAAAAGGGAGTTATTAGATATTTTTGTGATTGCAAGATGAAATTCACAATCGGTCTGGATGCGCCCGTAGATATCGCCTTTGGCGGAAATTGTTTCGCAGATGTCTGCAAGTGCATTCAAGTGATCAAAGTCCGCGGCACTTCCATAGTATGCGGCTAGCTGTATACTCAGTATATCTAATGAAAGGCGTACTACACCGATTTCCTGAACCTCTTCTTCAGAAAAGGATTTCACCGATGCGCCACGATTTGCCTCAATGGTGACAAGACCCTCTGCTTCTAAATAGCGCAGGGCATCATGAACAGGAGTTCTGCTGATAGAAAGCTTTTTTGCAATTTGTTGCTCGGAAATGCGAGCACCGGGCAAAAGTTCCATGTGGAAAATCATATTTTTGATTTGTTCATAAGCAAACTCTTTTTGAGACTGCACCAACAACACCTGCTCTCTTTCCTACACATCAGATTATCTATCGATTTATAATTATAAATTATTATCTTATCAGTGTCAATGCAATCCAGATTAGGGTGCGTTTCGGTTTATTGCATAAAGGACAAGGCTAGAAATTGTTACCTTTGCCGAAAAAAAATTTCTCTATTGACGAAAGGACTTAGAAGAATATAATTGTATGTAACAGGTATTAATTGCATGCAATTATATATATTACATGCAATTAATAAAATCCAAAGGAGGAACTGTCTATGGAAAAGGAATTCAAATTGATGGATGGAAACCAAGCAGCGGCGTACGTTTCTTATGCTTTTACAGAGGTGGCGGGGATATATCCCATCACGCCATCCTCTTCTATGGCAGAGCATGTGGATGAATGGTCCGCAAATGGTAAAGAAAATTTGTTTGGTCAACCGGTACAGGTTGTGGAAATGCAGTCGGAAGGCGGTGCAGCAGGCACGGTACATGGTTCTTTGCAATCTGGAGCTTTGACAACGACTTATACTGCATCTCAAGGGCTCCTCCTGATGATCCCCAATATGTATAAAATTGCAGGGGAAATGCTGCCGGGGGTATTTCATGTTTCAGCCAGAACGGTTTCAACCCATGCCCTTTCCATTTTTGGGGACCATTCAGATGTAATGGGCGTACGGAGCACAGGGTTTGCTATGATTGCATCTTCTTCACCTCAAGAAGTTATGGATTTAGGGGCTGTATCTCATCTAACAGCCATTCATTGCCGTATGCCGGTACTGCATTTTTTTGATGGTTTTAGAACTTCCCATGAAATTCAAAAAATAGAAGCATTGGATTATGAAACGATACGTCCATTGGTAGACTGGAAAGCGATTGAAGCATTCCGAAAGAATTCACTTAATCCAGAGCATCCTGCCACCAGAGGGACAACGGTAAATCCTGATATTTTTTTCCAATGCAGAGAGGCTTGCAATGAAAAGATTATGGAAATACCCAAAGCTGTGGAACACTACATGGAGGAAATGAAGAAGATAACGGGGCGTGAATATCGTCTTTTTGATTATTATGGTGCACAAGACGCGGAAGCAGTTGTTGTATTAATGGGTTCTGCAGGGGAAACTGCCAAGGAGACAGTAGATTATTTACTTTCCTGTGGAGAAAAGGTGGGTGCTGTAGTTGTGCATTTGTATCGCCCATTCTCCTCAGAGCATTTTTTGACGGCAGTGCCTAAGACTGCCAAGCGTATGGCTGTTTTAGATCGCACTAAGGAAACAGGTGCCACAGGAGAGCCGTTGTATCAGGACATCTGTGTGGTGTATCAGCAAAAGAGCATTCCTATGGAAATTTTTGGTGGGCGTTATGGTCTCAGCTCTAAAGATACCACCCCAGCACAGATATTGGCAGTGTTTAAAAATTTAAAACAAATTGTTCCAAAAAACAATTTTACCATTGGTATTAAAGATGATGTAACCTATACCTCTTTGCCTATTGAAAAAGAAATTGAGGTTGCTTCAATCGAACAGACCAATGTTAAAATTTGGGGATTGGGTTCCGATGGGACCGTGGGCGCAAACAAAAACTCTATTAAAATCATTGGAAATACAACGGATTTGCATTGCCAAGCATATTTTGTATACGATTCTAAAAAATCAGGAGGGTTGACCCAATCCCATCTACGATTTGGAAAGAAGCTCATTCGATCCCCTTATTTAGTGAACAATGCAGATTTTGTAGCATGTCATACACCTTCCTATGTACATAAATATGACATGATAAAGGATTTAAAAGAGGGTGGGACTTTTCTGCTGAACTGCACTTGGGATGAGAAAGGTCTGGAGAAAAATCTCCCAGGAAAGATGAAGCGGACACTGGCAAAGAAGAAAGCAAGGCTTTATACCATCAATGCCATTGATATTGCTCAAAGACTGGGATTGGGAAGTAGAACCAATACCATTTTGCAGGCAGCTTTTTTTCGGTTAGCAAACATTATTCCCATGGAACAGGCAGTGGAGGAAATGAAAAATGCCATATATCATACCTATTACATACGAAAAGGGCAAGATGTGGTAGACCTTAATTATGCCTCTATTGAATATGGTATAAAAGAACTGCGGGAAGTTGAAATCCCCAGCCATTGGCTGACGGAGCAGGACAGCATAACTATGGAAGAAGCAGACGACTTTATCCGTGAGGTGGCGGCGCCTATGAATCGTCAGGAAGGAGACGCAATTCCCGTATCTTTGTTTAAGAAATACGGCTTAGAGGATGGCACTTGGCCTGGGGGCACAACCCAATATGAAAAACGGGGGATTGCGACAACGGTTCCTGCTTGGAATATAGAGACTTGTGTGCAATGTAATCGCTGTTCTTTGGTTTGCCCCCATGGCGCAATCCGCGCATTCCTGTTGGATGAAGTAGAAAAAAAGGCGGCACCCCTTGGATTTGAAACGAAAAAGGCGGTGGGTGCGGGTCTGGAAAAATATCAGTTCCGCATCCAAGTATCTCCATACGACTGTACAGGATGCGGTAGCTGTACCCATATTTGTCCGGCAAAAGAAAAGTCACTGGTAATGGAAAGCTTGGAAAGCCAGCTTAAGGAATCGGAAAACTGGGTTTACGGTGTAGAAAAGGTGGAAGTGAAACTGGATGCAGTAAGTGATAAAAGCGTAAAGGCGTCTCAGTTTGCAAAACCGTATTTTGAATTTTCAGGGGCATGTGCAGGTTGTGGGGAAACACCTTATATTAAGTTAGTTACACAGCTTTTTGGCGACCATATGTATATCACAAATGCTTCAGGGTGTTCCTCCGCCTATGGAGGCTCCACACCATCTTCCCCTTATTGTAAGGACAAACGGGGTTTTGGACCAACATGGGCGATGTCCTTGTTTGAGGATAATGCAGAATATGCTTATGGCTATCTGTTGGGGCAGAATGCGATAAAGCGCCAGCTTAGAGAAAAGATTGAGATTTTGTCCGCTAAGGAGAGTATTGGGGAGGCATGCAGGCTGTATATGGAAAGAGGAGAACAAGCAGCAGATTCCCAAAGGGTTAGCCAGTCTCTTTTAGCGGCCTTGGAAAAGGACGATAGCCATGAGGCAGTTTTTGTACGTCAAAACAAAGAATATTTGTCTAGAAAAAGTGTATGGGCCTTTGGTGGTGACGGATGGGCTTACGACATTGGTTTTGGTGGTTTAGATCATGTTCTTGCTTCCGGTGAGGATATTAATATTTTAGTACTGGATACAGAGGTATATTCTAACACCGGCGGGCAGTCCTCTAAAGCAACAGCGGCAGGTGCCATTGCAAAATTCTCCGCTGGAGGCAAAAGAACCAGAAAGAAGGATTTGGGCATGATGGCAATGAGTTATGGGTATGTTTACGTGGCGCAGGTTGCTATGGGGGCAGACCCGGAGCAAACATTGCGAGCCATTCGTGAAGCAGAGGCATACCATGGACCTTCTATGGTGATTTGCTATTGTCCTTGCATTGAGCATGGCATGAAAACCAGTATGGGCCTCAGTCAATTAGAAGAAAAGAGAGCAGTAGAAGCAGGGTATTGGCACTTGTATCGCTACAATCCGAAGCGGAAGGAAGAAGGAAAAAATCCTTTTGTTTTAGATTCAAAGGAGCCAACCGAAGATTTCAAAAGGTTCTTGCTGGGAGAAAATAGATTTGCATCCTTGGCATTATCTTTCCCTGAAAAAGCGGAGACTTTGTACGCCAAAGCAGAGCAGGATGCAAAGGAACGCTATGCACGTTATCGGGATTTATCAAACAGGAGCACTGAAATGTAAAGTAGGAGAGGATAAGGAGGAGCTGACATGGCATTGATGACAGGTAAGGAATACTTTGATAGTTTACGGTGTATGAAGACACGGGTATATTTACGAGGGGAAAAGGTTGAGAATTGGGTGGATCATCCTTTGATTAGCCCCTCCATCCGCTGTGCCGCTATGACGTATGCCTTGGCGCAGAAATCGGAATATGAGGATTTAATGACAGCTATCAGCAATCTAACAGGAAGAAGGATTAACCGTTTTACCCATCTGCATCAATCTCCGGAAGACTTGGTGAAAAAGGTTAAGATGCAACGGCTGTTGGGACAGAAAACAGCAAGCTGCTTCCAACGTTGTGTGGGCATGGATGCTTTTAATGCGGTTTTTTCCACTACATATGAAATAGACGAAGCTTGCGGCACAAACTATCACGAAAACTTTAAAAAATTCTTGATTTATGTTCAAGAAAATGACCTTATGGTGGATGGTGCCATGACTGACCCAAAAGGAGATCGCAGTAAGGCACCACATGCCCAGGTTGATCCCGATATGTTTGTTCATGTGGTGGAACGAAGGAAAAATGGCATTGTTGTGTGCGGGGCAAAGTGTCACCAAACAGGGGCAGTTAACAGCCATTGGCAACTAATTATGCCAACGATGGCAATGGGAGAAGCAGACAGAGACTGGGCAGTTTCCTTTGCTTGTCCCTCTGATGCAGAAGGTGTCTATATGGTATACGGACGGCAGAGTTGTGATACGAGGAAGTTGGAAGGGTGCAGCATAGATGTGGGCAATGAGAAGTTTGGTGGTCAGGAGGCCTTAGTGGTATTGGATCATGTTTTTATACCCAATGAATATATCTTCATGAATGGTGAATACGCCTTTGCGGGCATGATGGTGGAACGATTTGCCGGATATCATCGACAGAGCTACGGAGGGTGTAAGACGGGTGTTGGTGACGTAATTATCGGGGCTGCCGCTTTGGCGGCGGAGTATCATGGCGTGGAAAAGGCCAGTGCAGTCAGGGATAAGCTGATTGAAATGATACATCTGAATGAAACCATGTATTCCTGCGGAGTTGCCTGCTCTTGTGAAGGCTGTGTCACAAAAGCAGGAAATTATGAGATTGACCTGCTTCTTGCAAATGTCTGCAAACAAAACGTTACCCGTTTCCCTTATGAAATTGCGCGTCTTGCGGAGGATATCGCAGGCGGGCTTATGGTGACTATGCCATCCCAAGTTGATTTTGAATCAGAGCTACAGGTTGGCAGTCAGGGAGAAACGATTTCTGATATTTGCCGAAAATACTTTTCGGGGAAAGAGGGGATTCCAGCAGAAAATCGTCAGCGGGTGCTTCGCTTTTTAGAGAATATTTGTTTGGGTGCAGATGCAGTTGGTTATCGTACGGAGTCTTTGCATGGAGCGGGTTCGCCTCAAGCACAAAGAATTATGATTGCCCGCCAAGGGGATATTCAGGGGAAAAAACAAATGGCAAAAAACATCACGGGCATTCAAAAATAAGCGCTATGAATAGTTCCTTAATTCTCCATGTAGTAGTGTACTGCACTTAGGAACAGAAAGGATGATATGGCATGTCTTTTGTTTCAGAGAAAAGTAGAAACCTTCCCCAGTCGATTATACGTGAAATGTTTGCTATGCAAGGGGGATTAGAGGATGTGGTGAGCTTTGCTTTGGGAGAACCCAATTTTGCGCCGCCAAAACACGTAGTTGATGCTGTTATGGCTTCTATTCAGAGGGGAGAAACCCACTACACCCCTAATGCCGGCATCCCAGCATTGCGAGAAGCTGTGGCAGAAAGCTATCAAAACCGTGCTTTGCAGTATGACGCTGATGAGATACTGATTGGTGCTGGCGCCATTAGTGTGCTCTGTTTAGCTTGTATGGCAATACTGGATATTGGCGACGAAGTGTTGCTCCCTGATCCCGGGTGGGCAAATTATAAAGGACTTATACTACAGGTTGGGGCTGTTCCCGTTCCTGTAAAGATTTATGAGGAAAATGAATTTATGTATGATGTGGAGGATTTACGCAGGGCGATTACCTCTAAAACGAAATTGATTCTGTTAAACTCGCCATCCAATCCAACGGGTGCTGTAGCAAGTGCAGATAATTTGAGGCAAATTGCAGAGTTGGCCAAGGAAAATGATCTTTATATTTTGACAGATGAAATCTATCACGCTTTATTGTGGGATGATGAACCCTATTGCAGTATTGCGGCTCTTCCGAGTATGAAAGAGCGAACTGTTATTGTGGATGGTTTCTCTAAAAAATATGCGATGACAGGTTTTCGATTGGGTTATGCTGCAGCACCGAAAGAGGTCATAGCAACAATGACAAAATTGTTGGAAAACGTGCTTTCTTCCGTGAACGAAGGGATGCAATGGGGCGGTGTTGCTGCTTTAAAGGGAAACCAGGAAGAAGCGAAGCAGATGTTGGCTCACTATAAAAGCAGAAGGGAATTAATGGTGAATGGGCTAAATGACATTGGAAAAATCAGTTGCTTACCACCTAAAGGTGCGTTTTATGCATTTGCCAATATTACCAAAACAGGACTTTCCGCCCGTGAATTTTCACTGCGCTTATTGCGTGAAAAACATACGGTGGTAATACCTGGCGTAGGTTTTGGTGAAGGAGGAGAGGGATATATCCGTCTTTCCTATGCTACAGATGAGAGGACAATTCAAGAAGGGCTAAAGCGCATTGGGGAATTTACAACGTCGCTGTAATAATACGGATAGATTATATAGAAAGATGGTGAGAAATAAGCAGAGAGGGATGACTCTCTGCTTTTAAATTTTAGTTTTTATCTTATAACCAGATAGCCCAGTCACCATAATCAAAAGTGCCACTTCCATGATGCAGCAGTCCCTGTGCTTTTAGTTTCTGCAAAGCATCTCTCATACGAATAATAATTTCAGGCTGTATGTCCAGTGAATGATGTGCAGGAAATACCTTGTTAACGGAAAGCCTTGAAATGCTTTCCAAAGAGCAAAGATATGCCTCAGGATCTGTGGAGGGATAGTAAGCAAACAAAGTGTCCTTATAGACTAAATCACCTGTAAAGAGATAGCCCTTTGCCGCCTCATAGAAACACATATGGCCAGGAGAATGCCCCGGGGTGTGAATGATCTCAATGGTTCTGCCACCCAAATCTATCACTTCATTACCAGATAACACTTTTGTTGGTTCACCTTGAAAAAATTCATAAGTGTCCACGTCATATCCTTCCGGTGGGTCACAACGATCTAACACCATTTCTCGTATTGTTTTCATGGATAAAGGAAATCCTCCTCTCAGCCAGAGGAGCTCCTCCTCGTGGGCATAAAAATTCGGGAAATATTTGTGACCACCTATATGATCCCAATGGATGTGTGTTGCAATTGCTGTTATAGGATTATCCGTCAACTGTTTCACCACATCATAAATATTGGAAATTCCAAGCCCCGTGTCAATGAGTAGACTGCGATCTTTTCCATTTATGAGATAACAGTGTGTTTCCTCCCAGTGACGGTATTCACTAATTATGTATGTTTGGTCATCGATTTTATCTATTGTAAACCAGTTTTCCATCATTTATCCTTCTTTCCTTTTTTGGTTAAATCACTAGTTAACCAGATTATTCCATAAGTATACTACCAAATAATCGGAAAAGAAAGGGAATACACCTTGAATTTTTATCACATGCTAAAAGGTCTTACAGCAGTCCGGCAAATGTTCCTGTTGAAGGGCTTCCTACTGGCTTGGGAGCTTTTATAAATTTTATTTCCATAGAGAATCTACCTTCTATAAACACTTGATTTTGGATTATTTTTACTGTTCTGAAGGTCAGGAAAGATGATGTAGTTTCTATTGACAGATGATATGGTGTATATTATCATATTATAAGATAAATGTGCTATCAATAAATACAAAACGAGGTGCAAAATGATTAAACTCAAAGGGGTACGAATTGGTGACTTAGAAATAAAAGTGCCCATTATACAAGGTGGAATGGGTATTGGAATTAGCCTTTGGCGTTTAGCAGGAGCGGTTGCTGCGCAAGGTGGGGTAGGTGTCATTTCAGCGGCACAGCCCGGTTTTTTGAAAGAGAACTTTGGGAAAGAGCCTTTGAAAGCAAATCTGGACGCTTTGGCTGAAAATATAAGGAAAGCCAAAGAAGTAAGTAACGGTGGCGTTATTGGCGTAAATATCATGCGTGTGTGCAAAAATTACGATCAATATGTGCAATGTTGTGTTGAAAGCGGTGCCGATGTTATAATTTCCGGTGCAGGGCTGCCATTGGAGCTCCCTGAATTACTTAAGGACACAAAGGTGAAATTTGCGCCCATTGTCTCCTCTTTGAGAGCTGTTCAATTGATGTTTAAAAGATGGGATAAGAAATTTGGTCGGGTGTCCGATTTTGTAGTTATTGAGGGGCCAAAAGCCGGCGGGCATTTAGGTTTTACACCAGAAGAAGCTGAAAATCTAACCAATGAAGCGTATGACCAAGAAGTTGTTAAGATTGTTGAATACGTGAATAGTTTTGAAGAAAAATACGGACATATTCCAGTTTTTTTTGCTGGTGGTGTCTATGATAGGGCAGACATCGACCATTATATTGGTTTAGGATGCAGTGGCGTACAAATGGCAACTCGATTTGTGGCAACGGAAGAATGTGATGCCGCCGATGCCTATAAAGAGGCGTATATTCATGCCAAAAAAGAAGATGTCATGATTGTGAAAAGCCCTGTTGGTTTACCGGGTAGAGCAATTCGCAATACATTTACCAAGGAAAGAGAAATAGGGCGTAAGCCTGTAGATAGATGCTTCAACTGCATCGAGAATTGTAATCCTGCAACGACCCACTACTGCATATCTCGTGCTCTTATGGATGCCGCATTAGGAGAAAAAGAGGATTCTCTTCTTTTCTGTGGTGAAAATGTATGGCGGGTTGATAAGATTACAACTGTGAAAGAAATTTTCGATGAATTAAACGGGGATACTTGAGTTTACATGAAGAATTATTGAAAATGGTTAGTGTCTGATGAAATTTGCCACATGGTTTATTTATTAGAAGATGTAGTATTTTTCTGCACGCTTATGGGATTCTTTATAATGAGATATAGAATTAATTAAAATAGCCAAACCATTAAAAGCAGCACTGTTCTTATTTTTGAACAGTGCTGCTTTCGTTAGCAACTAGATTATCTTTATCAAATTAAATTAGATTTTTGTAGAAGTTTTTCTAAAATGACGGCAACTTCAGCTCTTGTAACATTATTTTTAGGTGATAACTGTCCATTTCCTGTACCAGAAATGATTTTTGATTTTAAGCAAAGGGCAAAGCTTTTCTTTGCATAATTTGATACAGCTTGCACATCTGCAAAGTCGCCAATAATTTTATTTATCTCTTGTTCTGTAAGCTCTTGCTCCATACCAGTTAGCTTCATGGCTCTGGTGGTCATAGCAATTGCCTGCTCACGGGTAATTTTATCATTTGGAGCAAAAGTTTTTTCATTGTAGCCCATTATAATTCCGTATTGATTTGCTGTTTCTACATAAGGCTTAAACCAATCTGCTGAATTAATATCAATAAAGCTGTCTTTGCCTTTTCCGGGCTCAAGTCCGAGTGCTCTTACGACCATAGCAGCAAACTCTGCCCTTGTAATAGCGCCATCCGGGTTATAATTTCCATTGCCAATACCTGAAACGACCATGCGAGAGCCCATATTATTTATAGAATCCACTGCCCAATGGTTTTCAACATCTGCGTATGTAATTGGATTCCATATTATGGTATAGGTGCTATTTGTTACACTGTTCATTTTTGCGAAGTAGTTATCTTCAATTTTGGTAACTTGCGTTGGTATGTGTCTTACATTGCCTTTCTCATCGATAACAATGCCTGTCGTAATTTTACTAGGGTCAATATTTTTAGGGATTGCTACCAATCTTTCCACATAAGAATTAAATTCTTTAACCTCAACGGACTTTCCGTTGTGAGTACAAGTAATGTCAAAATCTACTCCCGGTACCACGACTGTAAATCCTTCGTGGGTAGCGGTATTCTCAATCGCTTTTATCATACTTGTTGAAGGCTCTGCAATACGAATGCTTACCTTAATATCAGCAAGGGATACACCTTGACCAAGTTGTTGAGATATGGTGTCAATATCAATTTGCTCTGCGGGGAGGGTGTATGCCGCAGTCTTTGTTTTCAAAACCAAAGTGGAACTTTTGTCCTCCATGCTCTTTATCATCTGACCGGTAAGTACGCCTTGAGCTATGCCTGAATCTCCATTTATGGAAATGATTGCAGTTGCTCCTTTGCCCTCAGATTCCAATGTTTTTTCCAGCTTATTATAATCCACGGTAAAGATATTTATAGTTTGTCCATTTGCATCGGTTTGGCTGGTTAATGTTCCTGCAGTTTCTGCCTTACCATTTACCGTTACCATACCATCATTATTGGTTGCCGTTGTGGTTGTGGTTACTGTCGAGGAACCACCAGAGCTTCCATTGGATTTATGTAGTACAACTGCATTTGATGGAGCTGACTGGAGACCTGATCCAATGTTGTTAGAAGCAGTCACTGTAAATGTATAGCTCACGCCACGGCTTAGTCCCGGAATGGATATAGTAGTCCCTATACCAGATACTGAAATTGAGCCTGGGTTGGAAATTACTGTATAATGATTAATTGTGCTTCCCCCGTTGTCAACCGGCGGTGTAAAACTTACGAACACTCCTCCGTTTATTACTGTTGCCACAACATTTGTTGGTGCAGATGGGCGTGTAAGTGTTCTGACACTGTAAGATGCTTCACTAACGACATCATTAATCCATTGAATTACATAATATCTTTCTCCTTGTTCTAAGCCGCTAAACCTCAATGTACCGTTACCAACACTTGTTGGATTGCTGGAAATTAAATTTCCGGCAAAAGTGTATAAGCTAACAGTGTCATCTGGATATACGTTATGGACATCCACATAGTTGGATCCTGCAACAGCCTCTGGAACCCTGAGTACAGAATTTACAAAAGTAGAATTAACACTTTCAATACCATTTACTGTTTGTGTAACATAGTA
>JAEZPX010000169.1 GCA_023413275.1 Bacillota bacterium
TTCAGAATCCACTAAATCCCCATTACCCTGAAAAAATATATAAAACCGGGGATGTGGCAAAGTATAATGAATATGGTGAGATTATTTTCTTAGCGAGAAAAGACCATCAAATAAAGCATATGGGTCACCGTATCGAGCTGGGTGAGATTGAAGCGGCAGTGAATTCCATCGATTTAGTAGAAAGCGGTGCTTGCATATATGATAGTGAAACCCAAAAGATTGTATTATTTTATTGCGGTAATGAGGCAACACAAAGCTATATTTTAAAAAAGCTAAAGGATAAGGTGCCTAAGTACATGTTTCCCAATGTGATGCTCCAGTTAGAGGAGATGCCACATACTTTAAACGGAAAAATAGACAGGCTACGCCTGAAGGAGTATTATGATAGAAAAAATGATTGATGGTTTGGCTTTTTGGCAGGAAATTGCTAAGAGACTTTCAAAGGGACAGAGAACAAACTTCTTCTTTTCTGAGGAAGAGGTGCTTCTGTTGGTACAACAAAAAAAAATCAGTCGTTTTGATTTTGCTGGCAGTGCTTATTTTTTTCTTAAAGAAGATAAATTTTACCGCCTTTTTTATTTTTTGGATAAGGAAAATAGTCCTGAGGTATTGCCTGCTGTTGACGAACCGATTATACTGGAAGAAGTGCTTTTGGCAAATAAGGAACGGGTGCCCTCTCAGGGCAATTGGGAAAAAGTGGGTTTTCAAGCATATTTAGAACGTAAACGGATGTATCTTATGTCCAAAGATGTAGTGACGGAAGAAAGGAAAGTATCCTTTGCTACAGAAAATTTGCTGGAGGATATTTTTCAGTTGATGCTTGAAAGTTTTGAGCCTTTTTCCTCCGCTTTGCCTACAAAGGAGGCACTCCTTGCAGATATCTTAAATCAAAAGGTATTGATTTCATTGCAAAACCAAAAGCTTCTTGGTTTTTTGCATTTTGGAGAGATGAAGCAGGGGAGTATGCTTTGGCATATTGCAGTGAAGCCTGAGGCAAGGGGTTTGGGTATTGGCGAGGGGCTTGTGCGGGATTGGCTATTTGTGCAGAAGGATATAGCCAAGAAGTTTTTCCTATGGGTAAGAACGGACAACCTTTCCGCTTTACGAATGTACGATAAGTTCGGGTTTTTGCCTGATGGCAGGGTAGCACCCGTAATGATAAAAACCACATAAGAGAGGATAATGCAGAGATGGAAACATTATTGAAGATTTTAGCTGAATTAAGACCGGACGTTGATTTTGAGGGGAATAAGGAATTGGTGGACAGCGGTGAGCTGGATTCCTTTGACATCGTTTCCTTGGTTGGTGAATTATGTGAGGCTTATGAAATTGAGATAGGTGCAGAGGACATCGTTCCTGAAAACTTTAATTCTGTTGAGGCAATTATGGCTTTGGTAGAAAGATTGCAGGAAGATTGATTTTTAAGGAGATTGGGTTATGGCGTTTACTTCGGTACAATTTGTGGTTTTTCTGATATTGGCGGCCACTTTATATTTCCTAACCCCGAAGCGTTACCGTTGGGTAACGCTTTTGATTGTTAATTATATTTTTTATTTTTATGCAGGGGTAGGTTACTTTCTTTATTTGCTGGCAACAACAGTAACGATATTTCTTGGAGGACTTAAGCTGGGCAATATGTCTGCCAAAAACAAGGCGGATTTTGCGGCAATAAAGGGAACATTAGATAAGGAACAGAAAAAGGCTTGGAAGGCCAATTTTACAAAAAGGAAACGGGCTGTTTTAATTCCCACTATGCTTTTTAACCTTGGTATTTTGGCGGTTTTGAAATATTCGGGTTTTGTTGGCAGTAATTTAAATGCTCTCTTTGGCCGTTTTTCCATTGGTTTGGAAATGCCAGTCTACAGCTTTTTATTGCCCTTGGGAATTTCTTTTTATACCTTTCAATCCGTGGGGTATTTGATTGATGTTTATCGGGAAAAATATGAACCTGAACGTAATTTAGCAAAGTTTGCGTTGTTTATTTCCTTTTTCCCTCAGATTGTGCAAGGTCCCATTGGCAGATTCAACGATTTGGCGGAACAGCTTTATCGCCCAAACAACTTTT
The DNA here is from genome assembly GCA_023413275.1 of Bacillota bacterium. Lineage (GTDB taxonomy): Bacteria > Bacillota > Clostridia > Lachnospirales > Anaerotignaceae > Chakrabartyella. The sequence continues at coordinate 2,066 of JAEZPX010000169.1, forward strand.
CTTATGAAAGGGTAAAGTTTGGCGTGCAGTTGATGCTATGGGGGGCTTTTAAAAAGCTTGTGATTGCAGATCGAGCAAAGGTGGTTGTGGATACGGTTTTTGGATATCCGGAAACTTTTGGTGGTACTTATGTTGCGGTAGCGGCTTTGGTTTACTGCATTCAGCTTTATGGAGATTTCTCCGGCGGTATTGATATTGCCACGGGGGCCGCTCAGGTATTGGGTATTCAATTGGAAAAGAACTTCGAAAGGCCTTATTTGGCCACCAGTATTCCTGATTTTTGGCGTAGATGGCATATTACCTTGGGCGCATGGTTCCGTGATTATGTTTTTTATCCCCTTTCTTTATCAAAATTTTTTACGAAGGTGGGAAAAAAGGGGCGTAAGCTTTTTGGAAATTATATTGGAAAACTATTGCCTGTTTTGATACCTCAGTTTATTATTTTCTTCCTCATTGGTATTTGGCACGGGGCAGAATGGAAATATATAGCCTTTGGTTTTTACAATGGCACATTGATAGTTTTGGGTATTTTGTTTGAACAGCCATTAAAAAAGCTAATACAAAAATTTGAAATTCGCACAGAATGCTTTAGCTGGCACTTGTTCCGTGTTTTGAAAACATTAATACTGGTTGCTTTAGGCAAAATTATAACCAGAGCACCCGGCGTGGGGGCCTCTGTTTATATGATGCATTCCATGATACGTAATTGGAATAGTGATATACTAATCGATGGCGGGTTATTAAAACTGGGTCTGGATACCCAAGATTTATGGCTGTTGCTATTGTCATCCTTGGTGCTTTTGACAGTGAGCTTGCTTCAGGAATCAGGAGTACAAATTCGCCAAGCCTTATCGAAGCAGAACATATTGTTCCGCTGGTTCATTTATTTGGCGGCAATTTTCTCGTTAATTATGTTTGGCGTATATGGTTTGAATTATAACGCCTCCGACTTTATTTATAGGGGGTTTTAAGATGAAAGGATGTTTCAGAATTGTGACAAGGTGTATTGCCTTTTTAATTGTTTTTTCAATCATATTTTCCAATACCTCTGATTATTTAAGGCGTTCTGATGATGAATCCGATGAAATTCATGCTTTTTATAATGAACCGGAGGATTCCATTGATGTACTTTTTATGGGGAGCAGTCCCATTTTGCGCGGGGTTTCCCCAATGGTAATGTGGAATCAAGAAGGATTTACCAGCTATGTTCGAGCCTCGGCACTACAGGCACCTTCTGTGACCTATGGTCTTATGGGGGAATCCTTGGAATATCAAAAGCCTAAACTGGTGGTGCTTTTATGTGATAACATTTTCCTTGACTTTGATTATGTAGAGCGGGAAGGTGATCTGAGAAGGGCATTGGATGGGATGAAACTATCTAAGTATAAATTGCAAATTGTGAATGAGATTACTGGAGCGGATGACAGGCAAACCTTGCTTTCCTATATGTTTCCGTTATTTCGTTATCATGAACGCTGGAAAGAAATAGATTGGTCTGAGGCGGAGCCAACCCCACTTATGGAACATTCTTTTAAAAAGGGAAATGTGTTTCTAAGCGGTGGTGTGCCTTTGGACTATCCAGAAAATTTCATGAAGCCCTCTGGTGAGGCTTACCCCGCATTTAATGAAAGTGCGCAAAGCTATATCGAGAAGACCATACAGCTTTGCAAGGATAAAGAAATACCTGTATTAATGCTTCACATGCCCAAAATGTCATGGAGCTATGAACAAAGCTTAGCAATGGAGGATTTTGCAAAGGAGCAGGGCGTGGATTATTTGGATTGTGACCGACAGGAAGTTCGGGACATGCTGAATTTAGATCCAGCTGTGGATTATTATGATCAAGGTCATATGAATTTAGGTGGTTCAATCAAATTTTCCCAGTGGTTTGGAACATTTCTGGATCGTACCTATGATTTACCTGACCATAGAAATGATCAGGCATATCAAAGCTGGAATGAAGACTATCAAGTTTACGTTGAGAAAACGAAATAGAGAAATACTTTTTTCTTGGGTAACAATTGAGGAATCACGTTTCTTAAGGGTATTTTCTGGGAAATAAACTAAAAAATAAAAACCTGTTTTGCTATTTAGCATTACAGGTTTTTGTTTTGACATAAGATGGATTTCCAGCATAGAAACAACTTCTGATGAATAGTTTTGTAGTAAGACTAGATTAGGTGAGGATACCCATGGAAAATGATAAGTACCCATTTATAAACTTACCACTGCCCTATGCATATGATGCTTTGGAACCTTTTATTGATACGCAAACTATGGTGATACATCATGATAAGTATTTGCAAAACTATATTAATAATCTAAATAATGCCATTAAAGATTATCCTGAGTTACAGCAGCTAACCCTAGAGGAATTAATCAAAAATGCTGTTTACTTATTGGATCCGTTACGCATACCCATACAAAATAACGGTGGAGGCGTTTATAATCATCGTATTTATTTTAATGGAATGCAACCACCAACAGGAGTACGACCCGAGGGAAGACTAATTGACATGATTGCGGCGCAATTTGGAAGCCTAGATAATTTCCTGATTATTTTTAAAGCGGAGGCTTTGAAGATATTTGGTTCCGGTTATACCTGGCTGGTTTTTGATAATGGTAAATTAAGAATAATTACGATGCCCAATCAGAACAGTCCTCTTTTATTAAACTATTGTCCCATCATTGCATTGGATGTTTGGGAACATGCATATTTTTTAAAGCATTATTATATGAGAAGTGCTTATATTGATGATTGGATGCAGGTAATAAACTGGGATATAGCCAATCAAAATTATATGGAGTGTCTTGCCAATTTAAATAAAGTAGACGTGATTACTGATGTGAATGAATAGACAAATATAAGGGACATAAGGCGAAAAAACCTTGTGTCCCTTTAAATTAAGATAATTCTAGTTAGTTAAACAACTTTAATGTTCCATTTCTGCATCCAATAATTAATTTGAACCACATAAGCCAGCATTTGGGGACCTGCCATGAGCTGACCATACCAAGGCTTTCCATAATCGGAGGGACTTTTCAAGAAAGTCTCTACTTTTTTTCTGTCTAAAAACTGTAGCACAGGGGAAGAGGAATCTTCCATAATTTCTGTGACCATAGAAGCCAATAAGGCTTCATAATTTTTATCATAAATTTTAGGGTATGGGGATTTTCTCCGGAATAAAACCTCATCTGGAATTAAACCGATGCCGCATTCTCTTAATAATGACTTTACCACATCATTTCTTGTTTTCATTTCCCAAGGAACATTCCAAACATATTCAATTAATCTGTGATCTGCAAAAGGAACCCTTGCTTCTAAACCGCTATACATACTGGTTCGATCCATACGGTCTAACAGGGTTTGCATAAACCATTTTTGATTCAGGTATGCAATTTCTCTTCTGCGGGCTTCTTGAGGAGTATCCTCTGCTAATTTAGGTGTTTCACTGACAGATTTTGCATATGTTTTTGCTACATAATCATCCATATCAAGATATTCAATGAAATCATCCTTTAATAAAACTTTTCTTGCCTCCAAATCCATTGTCCAAGGGAAAGTGTTTGCTTCAAAACATTCTTTTTTATGGAACCAAGGATAGCCGCCAAAAATTTCATCAGCACATTCTCCTGTTAATGCCACTTTATTATACTGTTTTACTTTTGAACAAAAATATAAAATAGAGGAATCAATATCTGCCATTGCTGGCAAATCCCTAGCATCTACAGAATCCTTCAAGCAGTTGGTTTGATCTTGAATACTGCATTCCAAGTAGCGATGGTTGCTATTTAAGTGCTTTACCATAATATCAACAAAAGGTCTATCCTGAGAGGGCTGGAAGGAGGAGGCTTTAAAATATTTTTCGTTGCCTACAAAATCAAAAGAAAAAGTGTTTAATTGCTCTCCTTTTTTTGCAAGTTCCGCAGCACATACAGCGGAAACCAAACTGCTATCTACGCCCCCTGATAAAAAGGTACAAATAGGTACATGGGATACCATTTGTCGTTTGATAGAATCAATGAGCAATTCCTTAGTTTTTTCTACAGTTGTTGCATAATCATCTTCATGAACGTGGCTTTCTAATTTCCAATAACAATTTGAATGAATTCCTGTGGGTGAGAACATCATGTAATATCCTGGTAGGAGCTCATCAATGCCTTTAAATACACCTTTGCCATAGGTTTTTGCTGGACCAATGCTGAAAACCTCGTTAAGTCCTTCTTTATCAACTTGAGGTACAATTCCCGGATAGGCAAAAATCCCCTTGATTTCAGAAGAGAATACAACCTCGTGATCAACAATGGAATAAAATAGTGGCTTTATCCCAGATCTATCTCGATAAAGTAACATCATGTTCTTTAAAGGGTCATAAATGGCAAAAGCGAAAATACCGTTTAGCTGCTTTACAAAATCCGCACCAAACTCCAGATAGCTTACTAAAATAACTTCGGTATCTGAATCGGTATCAAATGACCAGCCTTTGGATCTAAGATTTTCCCGTAACTCACTGGTATTATAGAGTTCACCATTGTAAACAATGGCCCACGTTTCACCGCCCATGGTTTTGGTAATGGGCTGATGTCCCGTTTTTAAGTCAATGATGGATAGCCTTGCATGAGCGAAACCAACATTTGAAGTTAAAAAGGTACCACAGTCGTCGGGGCCTCTATGACGCTGAACAGTATACATATCTTCTAGAATTTTTGAGTAATAGGCTTTTTGTTCCAGATAATCTTTTTTGGGATTGAAAAAACCGGCAATGCCGCACATAGTATACGCCTCCTAATTGCTATATTAAAATACAAGCTAAAATAAAGGTGAATAGAAAACCAATTCCAACGGGAAGTAGGTTTTTTCTAGCCAGCTCTATTGGATTAACATTACAAATGGCTGCAGCGGGTATGAGTCCCCAAGGAATAATGGTGCCGCCACCTACAAAAATTGCTGAAATTTGGCCTAAAGCTGCCAAAATAGGAACAGAGCATTGAACCGCTGTTCCAAAAGTGTTTGCTAAAACACCAACCAAAGGCAGCCCGGAAAAACCAGAACCATCGAGCCCTGTTAAACCGCCAATGACCATTTGAATGAATACAACGATATATTTATTTAATGGGGTTATGCCGGCTAACCAGATTGCCCAGTCATTTAGAATACCACTTTGGTATTGTTCCCCTAAAATATAGGTAATACCCTCGCCGCCCAAGAAGAAAAAGCCGCCAATGATGATAACTGGAGCAAAAATTTTAATTGCAAATAAAAAACCATCTCTAATATAGGTTGTAACTTTTTCTAGACTCTTTTTCCTGAATCCGATGACAGAAGAAATAATCATAACCAACAAAGCTGTTCCAGAAACCAAACTTGTGGCGTCTCCACCTTTTAGATCGTATATGAACATAAAAATAATGTCACAGAGGAAAGCAACAGGGGTAAAAATCGCAACAAAAAGTGCTGCTTTTGAAGGTTTTTGCAGAGAAGCTTTTTCACTGCTTTGTGTATATAATATGCTTTGGTTTTGGCTTACCATGGTTTTTCTGTTTAAAAGAAATGCAGAAACCACTGTTATAATACTCATGGTAAGAAACAAGGGCATGCCGGTATGCAAGATACTTTGGGGTTCAATGCCTGCGGAGGCTGCGGTAATTGCGGGTGCTCCTTGAATCACTACATCAGAACTCAAAGCAATTCCGTGGCCAAACAGATTCATTGCCATTGCTGCGGCAAGGGGAGTTAATCCTTTTTTTACAGCCAAAGGGACTAAAATGGCGCCAACCAGTGCAACGGCGGGGGAAGGCCACAAAAACATTGAAAAAATCATCATAGTGATACCCAAAATCCACCATGCAATATAGCCGTTTTTCATGATTTTTGACATGGAACGCATCATCAAATAATCGCTACCTAAATCAGACAGACATTTCGATAAAGACGTAACCAATGCAATGGTAGCAATGATTTCCATAAATTCCTTCGACGCATATAAAACGGCGTTAAAAACCGATTGGATTCCGCCTACTAAACTGCGGCTGCTAACCAGCCCTAAAATAAATATGAAAATGACACAGACGATGGGCGTGTCTTTCCGAAAGATCATTGTTGCAAGAATGGTTAAAACGCCGATCAGGTAGATAAAATGGATGGGTGTAAGGTGAATCGCTAGGCTTGGCATTACGATACCTCCCTCAAAAAATGATATAATACAATATTCATTTTTCAGAGATATGTGCCAAAATGGCATATAGGAACAAGTTGCAAGAAATGGTATCACCTTAGTTTTTTTTTATGTAGATAATTACAACAAGCAAGTAGAAAACTATTGAATGTCTGGATTTTTGAACAATTGTGTTTTATAATAGATGATGTATATGCGTTAATATGAATAAAATGCTGTTTTCGGCATCTGCGCAATATATTAAGGCTACGGATATGCATGTTATAATGGATTTAGGAGGGTATACATGAATTTCACAGACTTGAAATATGTAATTGAAATCGATAAATGCGGTTCAATTTCTTTAGCGGCGAAAAATCTTTATGTTGCACAGTCGAATTTAAGCCGTGCAGTGAAAGAGCTGGAACAAGAATTTGATATTGTTATTTTCAGACGAACACCAAAAGGCGTGATTACAACCAGAGAAGGGCAGCGATTTTTGCGTCATGCTAAGGAGATACAATATCAAATTAATAATCTGACCAATGCATATTCCGATGTAAACGACCATGGGGTAAGCCTAAAGATTTCAGTACCAAGAGCTAGCTATATTTCTGAGGTTTTTACTAATTTTTTGAATACGCTGGATGAAGATGATAATATGCGTATTCATTACTGTGAAACCAATTCCAGCAAAACCATTCAAAATGTGTTGGATTATCATTATGATATTGGAATTATTCGATATAATGTAATGCACGAGGGTTATTATTTGTCTTTATTTAAGCTAAAGGACTTGTCTTATAGACTCATTTTGGAGTTTGACTATTTGCTGCTAACTTCTAAAGATAGTATCATAGCGGATAAACATATTAGGGCGGATTCTGACTTAGATGGATGTATAGAGGTTGTGCATGGAGATGAGAGGCTTCCTACAGGTGGATATATAGATTTAACGGAAAATGACAGAGAAGAGCGCTGTCAGAAGAAGGTTATTTACCTTTATGAAAGGGCAAGTCAATTTGAAATCCTCTCAACCGTCCCCAATACATATATGTGGGTTTCACCTGTTCCAGATGAAACGTTAGAGAAATATGGGTTGATACAGAAGCGGTGTGGGTCTTACGCTAAGTATATGAAGGATGTATTGGTATTCAAGGAAAATCATGTACCTAAAAAATATGAAAAGCAATTGGTGGATAAGCTAAGGGAAAAAACCAGAGAATTTGGTTGTTATTTGTAATAAATAAAGGAAGAAAAGTCTTTTTTATTGAAAAATAGGTTTTAAAGTAGATATTTTATTGATTTATTGAGCATAAAATGATTTAAGTGACAATTTATTGATTTATTTTGGCTTGCATTTAATATTGTGCAAGCTTTTTTTAGTTATGAAATGGAGTCGAAAAATAGCGAATTGAACTCGTAAATTTTAATAACAAAAATAAATCAAGTTTTATATTTTTTTTCATGTATAAGCATTATTTTAGAATTGTTAAAAAATTGATAATATCATACAAATTTAGGTGGATTTGATAGAGCGGTTTTTAATTACTTTTTTTGTAAAAATAGTTTTTTTGTACGAAAGGATGTACAAAAAGACTAATTATGAACATCATGAATCCACTTCCTATTTCAATTTTAAACACAATGATAATATACCACAAATTTTTGTCCATATAAAAAATGATATAGGCTATTCGTTTAATCGGTATGGAGGAAAATAAAAATTTTTATTGATTAAAACGATTTTCGATGTTAGTATTAGCATCAAGAAGGAAAAGCGCACAATATTGCATCCGATATATTTTGACAAATATATAAAGTGCACAATGTGGTCTATTCTTTCCCCTAGTATTGCTCTCTGTGTCAATAAAAATACCCCATCTAAATTTTATATTTCATATACAAAAAATAGATGGGGGGATACGGCAGTGCGTGCAGTACCGTTCCTGCACTTAACAATAGAAAGACAAATCATGTTAACAGACTAAAATTATGTAAGGGGGATTTTAAATGGCAGTAGAAAAGAAGAAAGAGGCAGCTCCTGAAACAAAAAGACCCGAAATCGTAAACAGTGTTGAAAGCTTAAAGCACAGAATTGCTGAAGTTAAGGAGGCACAGAGGATTTTTTCTACTTATACACAAGAGCAGGTAGACAAAATTTTCTTGGCAGCAGCAACTGCAGCCAACAAGAACAGAATTCCTTTGGCAAAAATGGCGGTTGAAGAGACCAAAATGGGTGTTGTGGAAGATAAGGTTACAAAAAACCACTTTGCTTCTGAATATATCTATAATGCGTTTAAGGATAGACAAACTTGTGGCGTTTTGGAATATGATCCCGCATTTGGTATCAAGAAGATTTATGAGCCTATCGGCGTTATTGCAGCGGTTGTTCCTACAACAAACCCTACATCTACCGCAATCTTTAAATGTTTGATCTGCTTAAAGACAAGAAACGGTATGATTGTTTCTCCTCACCCCACTGCAAAGAATTGTACAATTGCAGCAGTTAAGACTGTTTTGGATGCAGCTGTTGAAGCAGGCGCTCCTGCAGGTATCCTTGCTTGGATTGATGAACCTTCCATCGAAATGTCTGTAGAAGTTATGAAGGATGCAGATATGGTTTTGGCAACAGGTGGTCCTGCAATGGTAAAATCCGCTTATTCCTCCGGCAAGCCTGCTGTTGGTGTAGGTAATGGTAATACTCCTGCGTTGTTTGATGAATCCTGTGATGTTCTTATGGCAGTTAACTCCGTAATTCACTCCAAGACATTTGACAATGGTACAATTTGTGCTTCCGAGCAGTCTGTAGTAATTATGGATAAAATTTATGATAAATGTAGACAAGAGTTCCTTGAAAGAGGATGCTATATCTTAAACGAGGAAGAAAAGAATAAAGTTGGCAGAATCATTTTGAACGCTGCTGGCAATATCAATGCTCAAATCGTTGGACGTAGCCCTTACCAGATTGCTCAGTTGGCTGGTATTGAGTGTCCTAAGGATGCAAAAATCCTTATTGGTGAAGTTACAGAAGTAGATGTTACAAAAGAACCATTTGCTCATGAAAAACTTTCTCCTGTATTGGCTATGTATCGTGCAAGTTCTTTTGATGAGGCTATGGAAATTACAGACAGATTGGTTATCGACGGTGGCGTTGGCCATACATCCGTACTGTATGTAGATCCTGTAAAAGCTCCTGAAAAAGTAAAACGATTTGAAGAGAAAATGAAAACATGCCGTATTTTGATCAACACACCTTCTTCTCATGGTGGTATTGGCGACCTTTATAACTTTAGACTTCTTCCTTCTCTTACCTTAGGTTGTGGTTCTTGGGCTGGCAATGCAATTTCACACAACGTGGGTATCGATGAATTAGTAAATATCAAAACGGTAGCTGAGAGGAGAGAAAACATGCTGTGGCTTAGAACTCCTGAGAAGGTTTACTTCAAGAAAGGTTGTACACCTGTTGCATTAAAAGAATTAAAAGATGTATATAAATCAAAGAAAGCATTCATCGTAACTGATGGTTTCTTATTTAAGAATGGTTATACAAAGTCCCTTACAGACCAGTTGGATGAAATGGGCATTACACACCATGTATTCTTCGATGTAACTCCTGACCCTACATTGCCTTGTGCAATTGCCGGTGCAGCTGCAATGAAAGAATTTGGTCCTGACGTAATCATCGCTCTGGGCGGTGGCTCCGCAATGGATGCTGGTAAGATGATGTGGGTAATGTATGAGCATCCCGAAGCAGACTTCTCTGATTTGGCAATGCGCTTCATGGATATCCGTAAGAGAGTATTCGTATTCCCTAAGATGGGTGAGAAAGCAATCTTCGTTGCTATCGCTACATCTTCCGGTACTGGTTCCGAAGTTACACCTTTCGCAATCATTACAGATCCTTCAACACAAACAAAGTATTCTATCGCTGACTATGAAATCATGCCTACAATGGCAATCAGTGATGCAGATATGATGTTGGATCAGCCTAAGGGCTTGACCGCTTCTTCCGGTATTGACGTATTGACACATGCTGTTGAAGCATATGTTTCCATGTTGGCTACCGACTATACAGATGGTTTGGCTTTAAAGGCAGCGAAGTTGGTATTTGATTACCTGCCTAGAGCATACAAATATGGCCGTGATGATATTGAAGCTCGTGAAAGAATGGCTAATGCATCCACAATCGCTGGTATTGCCTTCTCCAATGCATTCTTGGGCGTAAATCACTCTATGGCTCATAAATTAGGTGCACATCACCATGTACAGCACGGTGTTGCAAATGCGTTGTTGATGACAGAAGTTATCAAATACAATGCCGCAGAGGTTCCTAAGAAGATGGGTACTTTCCCTCAGTATAAGTATCCTCATACAAAAGAACGTTATGCAGAGATCGCTACATATTTGGGTATCACTGGTAAAGATGATCAAGAAAAAGTTGACAACTTCATCGCTAAGATTGAAGAACTCAAGGCTACTGTTGGCATCGCTAAATCCATTAAGGAACATGGCGTTGACGAAAAAGCATTCTTGGATAAACTGGACATCATGTGTGAAGAAGCATTCGATGATCAGTGCACAGGCTCTAACCCTAGATATCCTCTGATGAGCGAAATTAGAGAACTGTATTTAGCAGCTTACTACGGTAAATAATTAACATACTCCATATTTATTAAGAAGGCCGTATAGAAATATACGGTCTTTTTATGTGTTCTTTTTGCTTGATAAAAGCACCGCTCTGAAGGAGAACGGAATGGTTTCAAAGAGTGAGTAAGGGATCAGCAAAATTAAAGTGGTTTTTACATTAGTGGGGAGGAGTGATGGATAAGTTGATTTTTTTTTGATACCATCAGGCTTTGCAAGAAATGTCCATTATAGAACCAGTATAAGCCACCAGTTAAGTTAGTGATTCTTGATTAAGATTTATTTAGTGTTGGGATGTTTTTATTTCTATCACAAAAATTAAAGGGATTGCAGTTTTAAACTGCAATCCCTTCAATTTTAGTTATTTTTTTTAGATTTATCTTTTTTTGCAATTTCCATGTGAATTCTTTTGTTTTTGATTTTTGCATTTTTCATGCCTACCAAAACATCTTTCACGTATTCCTTTGGAATATCAACGAAGGCATAGTCGTCATAAAGATCGATAGCACCCAGTACTTTGCCGGGCACACCTGTTTCGTTGGCAATGGCACCTACAATATCCTTAGTACGGATTTTATTCTTCTTACCGGCATTGATGAAGAGTCTAACCATCTTTTCATCATCGCCGCCATAAACCTCGGTTCCACCTAAATTGATATCGTCTAGAACATCCAATTCATCCACATTTACGTTTGAAAGGTGATTTTTTAATAAAGCTGCCGCAATATCAATGGCAGTATAATCCTCTTGCATTAAACGGTCAACCAAATTGATATATTTGGTTAGATGACCTTCATTCATAGTATCTTTCAATTTATCTAAAAAGATATTGGTTTTCATCTCTTCTACATCACTTAAAGTAGGGAGTTTTTGCTGAGCGATTTTTGTTTTTGTATAGCGCATAATATCACGAAGCTTATAAATTTCCTTACCAACGCAGAAGGTAAAAGCTTTGCCAGACTTACCGGCACGACCTGTACGACCAATTCGATGCACATAATATTCCTCATCTTGAGGAACATCATAGTTAAATACAACATCGATATCATCAACGTCGATACCTCTTGCAGCAACATCTGTGGCAACCAAAATCTCGATAGTTCCGTTACGGAATTTCTGCATAACCTTATCACGCTGAGGCTGTTTTAAGTCTCCATGAAGGCCTTCTGCAAAATAACCACGACCTTGCAATAGTTCAACCAAATCATCTACTCGTTTTTTGGTGTTACAAAAAACCATAGCCAGACGAGGGTCATATACATCAATAATACGGGTCAAAGCATCCAGCTTTGTTTTTTCCTTTACATCAAAGTAAGCTTGCTCAATATTGGGAACCGTTAATTCTTTACGAACAACCTTTATAAACTCTGGGTCTTTCAAGAATCTTCTGGTAATATCCAAAATTTCTGGGGATAATGTTGCTGAAAATAACAGTGTTTGATGGTCTTCTGGAATTTTTGTTAAGATCATTTCAATGTCTTCACGGAAGCCCATATCCAGCATTTCATCGGCTTCATCTAATACCATCATTTGAACTGTTTCCATTTTTAAAGTGCGACGGCGCATATGATCCATAACACGGCCGGGTGTACCAATTACTACATGAGCGCCTTTTTTTAAGGCAGCAATTTGTCTATCAATTGGCTGGCCGCCATAGATTGGTAGTACACGAATATTTTCTTTGTATTTCAGAAGTTTTCTGAATTCTTCACTAACTTGAATTGCCAGTTCTCTGGTAGGGCAGAGAATTAACGCCTGTAAACGCCTATCATCTGGGTTTACACGCTCTAAACAGGGGATACCGAAAGCCGCAGTTTTACCGGTTCCTGTTTGAGATTGACCGATTACATCCCTGCCTTCTTTTACTACACTGATTGCCATGGATTGAATTGGTGTTGCTTCTTCAAACCCCATGTCCAATACTGCTTTGTAGATTTCGGGGGATAAATCCAGGTCTTGAAATTTTAAATGCTCCATTCTTTGTTTCCTTTCTTCTTTCCTGAGCCGAAGAGAACCACAAAAAAGGAAGTTGCTTGTCAGAGGTCGCCCTCCACGTTTTCTTTCGACTACAAATTTAGTTATGAGTGCTTTCGCAATTGGCATATTCTTAAGATTTGCTAATATACCTATTTTAAATCCCTTTTAAAGCACTGTTTTTATGGGGTTTCAAAAATAAAACCGCAAACTATATATTAACAGGGAAAAATATTATTTGCAAGGGAGAATTCTCTGTTATATAATAAATTGTTACTAATATACAAGAAATGTTTAGATATAGGAGGAATTTTGATAATGCAGATAATCGAAGCCATTGTTCTAGGCTTAATCCAAGGGCTAACAGAGTTTTTACCAGTAAGCAGTTCAGGACATTTGGTGTTGCTCCAAAATCTCTTTGGCATGAAAGAGGCAACACAAGCATTCACTATTTTGCTGCATGTTGCCACGCTGATTGCTGTGTTTGTATATTACTGGAAGGATATTTGGGCTTTGATTTGTCGTCCCTTTCAGCGCACCACAGCATTACTGATTGCCGGTACTATTCCAACAGTAATCATTGCATTATTATTTAATGATACTTTTGATGCCATTTTTGGTTCAGGAAAATTTATTGGATTTAATTTTATTTTTACCGGTTGTGTCCTTCTTTATGCAGATAGTCGTAAAGGTGGCAAGAAGAAAATTCGCAACATGTCAATATTTGATTCTTTAGTAGTTGGCTTGATGCAAGGTATTGCCATTTTACCCGCTGTTTCCCGTTCCGGCATGACGATTAGTGCCTGCCTTAGTAGAAATATGGATCGAGAGAATGCCGCTCGATTTTCCTTTTTATTGTCTATTCCGGCGATATTGGGTGGTATGGTCCTTACCATTAAGGATATGATAACAGGGGAAGTTGTATTGACAGAAGCAATTGGTTTAGTGCCAATGATTGCTGGATTTATCGTAGCTGCCATTTCAGGTTATTTTGCAATACGTTTTATGGTGAGTGTGATTAAAAACGGAAAGCTAAAATGGTTTTCAATATATGTGTTTGCTTTAGGCAGTATTTTAATATTAGATCAGTTCGTATTACATATGATCGTTAAATAAATTTGAATAAGCCAATTTGCAAGTTAAACTACTTACTTAGAAATAATAGAAGCACTGCTGTTCATAACAGCCTGTATGCATGACAATTATCTGCCGAGCAAACGGGCTGTTTTTTATTATAAGAAAGTGATTTTAATGGGATTATAATTAACAAATCATGTATCATATTATTTTGTACAATTCTATTATGATAAGAAGATGCAAAAAAATGGTTGTGTTTTCATCAAAGGATTTGAAAAAAACAGTCTTTTTTGCTATATTTGATATTATATTGTAAGAACGGCAGGAGGCGAGACAGATGTTTTTGAAGCAATTATTTCTTGAGGAATCCATACTTGGTTTGCAGGGAAATGCAGAATTTATACTTCGTATTATTATCGCTTGTATTTGTGGCGGGATTGTTGGATATGAGAGAACAAGAAGACGGAAAGAGGCGGGTATCCGTACCCATGTAATTGTAGCAGTGGGCGCAACTTTGATGATGATTGTATCGAAATATGGGTTTTATGATGTCATTACCACTACAGGTATTGGAGTAGATGTGTCAAGGATTGCCTCAAATGTAATCACTGGGATATCCTTTTTAGGTGCAGGTGTTATTTTTGTAAAAAACATTTCCATCAAAGGTTTGACAACTGCGGCAGGGCTTTGGGCTATGGCTGGAATTGGCTTAGCAATCGGTGCAGGCATGTATTCTATTGGTATTTTCACAACAATTTTTATTCCTATTATACAAGTTTTTCTCCATAGCAATTTTAATAAAAATGACAAATCTTATGATGATACAATTTTAATCACGTTTTATCATGCCCCCTCTGATATGGATTTTATTAAAAAAGAGTTAAAGGCAAGAAATATAGATATCATGCACATGGAAATGGAGAAAAATCCTGATGGCACTGTAACCGTTGTTTTAGACATTACAAGAAATACCATTGTCACTTGTACAGACTTAACAGGTTTTCTGGCAGATGACCCAGCTGTAAAAAGTTTTAAAATCTAAAAAGAATGAATTTGATAAAAAGCGGCATAATACCCAAGACAGAGTCCTGTTTTGGGTTCTTTTTTTATGGGTTTAAAAATAACTGAGAAATTCAGGAATGTAATAAAAGGAAGGAAATTTTGAAACAAAATTTCCATTGGAGGGCATGGGAATGGATATTTATATCAAACCGATTGAGAAGGCACAAATCATTGAACGAAGGGTTGTTTTCTTAAAGGATGTAGCTGAAGTTTATATCGGAGGCCAAACCAAGGGGAATATTGAGGGAATTGTGGTTTTTCAGATACCCAAGGAGAAAGATGCTACCTATTTAATAACAGCATTGGATATTATACGGGCTATTAATCATCAGTATCCTGATGCAACGGTTTCAAATGTGGGTGAAATGGATATATTGGTGGAATATCATCAGAAAGATAAAAAGGAGAATAAGGCTTTTGAGGTTTTGAAGGTGATATGCATGTGTATTGTTTTATTTGCAGGTGCATCCACAACCATTATGTGCTTTCATACCGATACACAATTGCCACTGATTTTTCAGAACTATTATTATATGTTTTTTGGAGAAAATGTAGATATGCCGTCAATTCTGTCAATACCTTATTCCGTGGGTCTGGTGGTAGGAGTAATGGTGTTCTTTAATCACTTTTCAAAATTTAAGGTTACTGATGATCCCACACCCATTGAAATAGAGATGACCACTTACGAAAAAGAAACAAATGCAAGTGTTGTAGACAAGCTGAATAAAAGAAGCAGCGGAGGAGGGAGTGGCAAATGATTGCAAAGGCCGTGTTGATTATTCTTGGTTTCTCCTCTGGCATGGCGATTTCCGCAGGTATATTCGCATTTATTGCGGCAATAGGTATTATTCCTCGTATGGCACAAAGGACGAAAACTGAAAAGTATATTCGCTCCTATGAAGACTCAATTTTATTAGGTGGTTTATTTGGCACAACTGCACTGTTTGTTGACTATAGACTACCCCCTATACCCTTATTAGCAGGGGGCTATGCGTTGGCGATTGGTGTCTTTATGGGTGTTTTGGCTGTTGCTTTAGCAGAGGTTTTAAACGTAATGCCCATATTATTAAGGAGAGGACGTATTACCAAGGGACTGCCTTGGCTACTGCTATGCTTTGCATTAGGTAAACTGTTTGGTTCTATTATTTATTTTTGTATTGATGGGTTTTATGTGGTTTAAAGAAGAGGAAATTGACAAATTGGATAAGATATTTACTCAATTATAAGAGAAGAGAATAAAGGTATTTTTTTTGTATACTTGAAAATAATAATTTGAGCAGTATGAGAGATTGTTAAGAAGGAGGGCATAGAATGGATACGAGCAAACGTGCCAAGAAAGAATATGATCAGATGGTTAAAAAGGCATCACCAAACAGTCCGATTTTTTCGAATTGTGTGAAGGCTTTTTTTTCTGGTGGTTTGATTTGCGGTTTTGGTCAAATACTATTAGACTATTTTAGCAAAAGTTTTAAAGAGGATGAGGCAGCCCTTTTGGTTTCTGTCACTCTGATTGTAATATCGGCAGTGTTAACAGGATTAGGGTTATATGAAAAACTAGGTAAGCATTGTGGTGCCGGCACCATTGTACCCATTACAGGGTTTGCAAATTCCGTAGTTGCCCCTGCAATTGAATTTAAAAAAGAAGGTTTGATTTTTGGAACAGGAGCAAAAATGTTTATTTTAGCAGGACCTGTTATTGTCTATGGTACTTTTACATCCATGATAGTGGGGTTAGTTTATTATTTTATAGGTAGGTGATAAAAAAAGTGAATGCAAAAAAAATTGGAAAACAAACGGTAAGACTAAATGAGGGAGTACGCATTTTGTCCGCAGCATCAACGGTGGGCAAAAAAGAGGGCGAAGGTCCTTTGGGGAAATACTTTGATAAAATCGTTGAAGATTCCACTTTTGGTGAAAAAAGCTGGGAACTGGCTGAGAGTCACTTCATACAAGAAAATATGGAGCTAGCTGTGAAGAAGGCCGGACTTAAGATGAAGGATATTGATTACCTCCTATGTGGAGATTTGCTGAACCAGTGTACTGCATCTACCTTTGGTATCATGAACTTTCAGATTCCTTTTTTCGGACTATTTGGTGCATGCTCAACGATGGGTGAGTCCATGAGCCTAGGTGCCATGTTAATTGATGGCGGCTACGCCAATCACACCTTGGTTGGAGCATCCAGCCATTTTTGTGGGGCTGAAAAGCAGTTTCGGGCACCACTGGCGCTGGGGAATCAAAGGCCTCCTACCGCCTCTTGGACGGTCACAGGGGATGGATCTGTTGTGTTGGGTAGAAAAGGGAATTTTCCATGTATTAAGGAGATTACTACTGGTAAAATTATGGATATGGGAATTACCGATGCCAATAATATGGGGGCGGCAATGGCACCCGCAGCAGTTGATGTGCTTTTAAACCATTTTCAGGATACAGGTAGAACCCCTCAAGATTATGATGTGATAGCAACAGGTGACTTAGGTGAAATTGGTCGTAGCTTGGTTGTGGATTTGATGAAAAAGGAAGGGTATACCATGGATGGAAGATATACTGACTGTGGTATTGAGATTTTTGATAAAAATAAACAAGATACTCATAATGGCGGTAGTGGTTGTGCCTGCTCAGCAGTTACGTTTTGTGGATATTATTATCCTAAGCTAATGTCAGGAGAAATCGACAGAATGTTGTTTATTCCAACGGGAGCCTTGCTCAGCCCAACCTCTACGCAACAGGGGCAAAGTATTCCTTGTATAGCCCATGGTGTTTGTATTGAAGGTTGTGGTGAAAAGGGGGTAAAGCAATGATTACCTTTTTAAAAGCATTTCTTGTGGGAGGTTTGATTTGTGTAATCGGTCAGATTTTAATAGATAAGACTAAATTAACCTCAGGTAGAATTTTGGTATTGTATGTTTGCATTGGCTGTATACTTGGAGGTTTGGGATTTTATCAACCTTTAGAGGAGTTTGGTGGTGCAGGAGCGACCGTTCCTTTAACAGGTTTTGGATTTCGATTGGCTGAGGGTGTTATGAAAGAGGTGGATTCTGCAGGAATTCTGGGGATTCTCACAGGTGGCTTGAAATCAGCAGCAGGGGGAATAACGGCAGCGGTTGTATCAGCCTTTATCGTTGCGTTGGTTTCAAATCCAAAAGAAAAGTGAAAAAAATTAAATTGGTGCAAAGTTTTATCCAGCGATAAGACTTTGCTTTTTTCTTATGTTAGCTTAAGAAATATGAAAGAGGTTTCAGTTTAATTACAATCATCATCTGGTACCATTAGGAGGAGTAAGAGCAATTTTTCTTGAAATATGTCGGAAAAAATGGTAAAATACTATGATGAAATTTATGGAGGAGGATTCCTAATGTCAGGACATTCGAAGTTTGCGAATATTAAACACAAAAAGGAAAGAAACGACGCAGCAAAAGGGAAAATTTTTACCATGTTAGGTAGAGAAATTCAAGTGGCGGTTAAGTCAGGTGGACCCGATCCATTGAGTAATGGCAAACTGCGAGATATTATTGCCAAATGTAAATCTAATAATATGCCCAACGATACCATTGATAGAAGCATTAAAAAAGCAGCAGGAAATGAAGAGGGCGTTGAATACGAAACAATCAGATACGAAGGCTATGGTCCAGCAGGGGTTGCAGTTATTGTTGAGGCCCTTACTGATAATAGAAATCGTGCTGCCGCAAATGTTAGAAATGCATTTACAAAAGGTGGCGGCAATATGGGCACATCAGGCTGTGTTTCCTTTATGTTTGATGAAAAAGGATTAATTGTTATTGATAAAGAAGAAGTTGAGATTGATGAGGAAGAACTGATGATGCTGGCCTTGGATGCTGGCGCTGAGGATTTTGCCGCAGAAGAAGATAGTTTTGAAGTAGTGACTGCACCTGATGATTTTTCAGCAGTTAGAGAGGCATTGGAAGCTGCGGGAGTACCCATGGCATCTGCTGAGGTTACTATGATTCCCCAGACATATACAGAACTCAAATCAGATGACGAGATAAAGAAAATGCGAAAGCTTTTGGATTTATTGGATGAGGATGATGATGTTCAGAATACTTATCATAACTGGGATGAATAAATAGACCAAGAATTTAACAGACATTGGTTTATTGTAGTTTGCGTATAAATAACCTTCAATTACAATGTTTTTTACATTACGGTGTAAATAAACGTAATTGAAGGTTATTTTTTTGTAGTACGAAATAGTACACTTTCATTAATTAAGTCTATTTTACCTCATGTAAGAATATAAAAATAAGATTGCTTTTATTTGCGTAAACAGAATTATAAAATATAATTCAATTATTTTGAAAATAATGTAAAAATACATTACAAAATATTGGAAAATGTGATATTATGGAAGAAGTAAATAAATATAGAAAGGACAATGCAAAATGAAAGAGCTTTTAGCAGGTTACGAAACGCTCAGTTCGCTGGAAAAAATATATACAGCAACCCTCGTGATTGGAATTATCGTACCAATTTTGGATTTGATGATGGGTGTTCTATCCATTGGTCTTCATTTAGGTGCAGATATTGATTTTGACTTGGATGCAGATATGAATTTTGCCAGTACATGGTTACCGCTTAGCTCATTAGCTATTTTATCATTTCTTGTTTTATTTGGCGGAGGAGGGCTTATATCTCTATTTTTTGTAAGTGAGAAGATTAGCCTGCTTATTGCCATTGTAGCTGGGTATTTTTTTGCAGTAATAATGAACAAATTCGTAATATTACCACTCAAAAAAAATCGCGTATCGTCTCCGAAATCTAAAGAAATCGTAGGAAGGTCGGCGAGAGTCACTAACGCCATTATTGAATCAGGATTTGGAGAAATTGTGGTTATTGTGGATAGGATAACTCTTAATTATACAGCAGCTTCAAAGGATAACGAAGCCATTGGCTATGGCGAAATCGTTGAAATTTTGGAATTGAAAGAGAATGGCGTTGCAATTGTCTGTAAAGAAAAGAAGGAGGAAATTTGATGTTTGATTCATTGCTCATTACCGTAGGAGCGGTCGTTTTAGGTATTATTTTGATTACAGTAGTTATTTTAACTGCATGGAAAAAGGTGCCCGCTGATAAGGCGGCGGTTGTGACTGGTCTTGGAAAGAAGAAAGTGGTTACTGCTGGTGGTGTTATTGTCATTCCTGTACTCCAAAGAATTGACTATATTTCATTGCAAAATGTTCGTTTTCCAATTGCTATGCAAGACGCGATGACTAGGCACGGCGTTCCCATTAATACAGAAGGTATTGTTGTAATTAAAGTGCAAAACACAGAGGAAGCCATTTTAATGGCAATGGAGCAGTTTAACGATGTGACTTCTGCAGTAACAAAAGAAAAGATTATTGATACGGCAAAGGATGTTTCTGAGGGTAAGCTAAGAGAAATTATAGCCACACTTACTGTAGAAGAAATTTATAGTGAAAGAGATAAATTTGCCTCAAAAGTTCAGGAAGTAGCGGCAGAACAATTAAATGCATTAGGTCTGGAATTAAAGTCTTTCTCTATAAAAGAAATTTCAGATAGGAATGGGTACTTAGAAGCATTAGGTAAACCTCAGATTGCCGGAATAAAAAGAGATGCGCAGATAGCAGAGGCAGATGCTTTAAGAGAAACACAGATTAAAACTTCTGAGGCTAAGAGACTAGGTGCGGCTGCTCAGCTGGAAGCAAATGCTAAGATTGCAGAAGCCCAGAAAGAAGCTGACGTTAAGGTTTTAGAATATGAACAGCAGAGACAGCTGGCTAAGGCTAAAACAGATGCATCCTATGAAATACAGCAAAATATCACCAATATGGAAGTTATTAATACGGAAATGGATGCTGCTGTTTTAAAAGAAGAAAGACAGAAATCCGTAAAAGAAGCGGAAATTCAAGTAGAAATTGCTGCTGCAATTAAGAACACCGAACTTGCAGAAAGAAAAGCAGAGCGTAAACAGAAAGAATTATTGGAAACGGTTGTAAACCCTGCCGCTGCAGAAAAGCAAAAAGCGGAGTTACAAGCAGAAGCAGATAAAATTAAGACTGTAAAGGCTGCAGAGGCTGATGCGGAGGCAAAGAAATTAAATGCGGAAGCAGAGGCTGCCATGATTCAGAAGACAGGTGAAGCTACTGCTCAGGCAATTAAGCTAAAAGGCCTTGCAGAAGCTGAGGCCATGGAGAAGAAGGCGGAGGCATACGCTAAATATGGCAACGCCGCTATTATTGACATAGTTATTGATAAACTTCCTGAAATCGCCAGAGCAATTGCAGAACCAATGAGCAGAATTGATAAGATTACAATTATTGGTGGCGGAGATGGCTCCGGAGGTAGTGCGACAGATGTGACGAAAATGGCTTTGGGAAGCTTAACTGCTGTTACGGAGGGAATGAAGGATGTTCTAGGCTTTGACATGACAGAGGTTATGAAAGCGAATACTTATGCTGGGAAGACAGATAAGAACATTAACATCAATCTTGACAATTTAACAGATAAAGAGAAGGCAGTAGCGATTGCAGGCACGGCGTCTGTATTGAAAGACACTATTTTAGATGGTGAAACGCTTACAGAAGTAATTATTGAAGATCCTGATGCATCTGTTGAAATTATTGAATCGGTGGAACCGATAGAACGGGGTTCTGAGCAAGAAGAGAATTGAGGAATACCTTGAATTTTATATGAAAAGTCAAGGATCCTATCAGTTTTAATAATATTTTTCATGCAATTGCCTTAAGACTGATAATATGATTAAGAATAGATGCATGATATACGCAGGTATAAACCTCTAAATGGGTAATATGAAATTGCAAGTTTAGAGGTTTTATTTATAGAAATTTTTGAAAACTTTGAGCTATGAAGACAAAAGTAAATTAGGGCAGAGTCAACTTTAAATGACCCTGCCCTTAGATAACTAAGTTTAAGTAGACTTGATTTGATTTTTTATTGATTTGCCAGCAGTAAAATAGACATCAATCCAGAGAATAAAACTGCAACGACACTTCCAGAAATAGAAATGGCAGCATCTATTTTTTGCTTATCTTTTACCAATTTTAGCAAAAAAGCGTAGAAAAAAATACCGATTATTCCACCAGATACATTGGTTATTAAATCTGTAATATCAGTAACCCCGATAGATAGAATATACTGCATAGTTTCAAAAGCAAAACTTGTTCCGAAAATGATCATGACTTTACTTAACAACTTCATTTTTGGTGCTAGCATGGAAAGTAAAACTCCAAAAGGAATAAAAATGAGAACGTTATCTCTGATCTCCTTTATTTGAAATAGTTCGCTGACAGCATTTGCATAATGAAAGGGTATCAGATTGAGAAATCTTATAGGATCTATATCCTTCAAAGAAAATTGCAGCTTAAATAGTATAATCCATACTAAAATTAGTAAATAAAGAATGAAAAGCATTGCCCCCAGAGTTTTAACTCTTCTTTTTTTGTCCATTGAATTGGTTTTCCTTTCTGCATGATAATAATTAACCCACTTTTTTTACCCTTGTTACCCAAAATCAATATTGAGTGATGATTTTGTTATTTAGGTAATTTAGTTTCTTTTATTATATCAAAGTAAATAATTATATTATTTCAGATTTTCCTAAGATTTTTATAATCTTGC
This sequence comes from Bacillota bacterium, assembly GCA_023413275.1. Lineage (GTDB taxonomy): Bacteria > Bacillota > Clostridia > Lachnospirales > Anaerotignaceae > Chakrabartyella. The sequence continues at coordinate 24,598 of JAEZPX010000169.1, forward strand.
AGTTCATTAGAATATAGAACTGTAATGTAACCCTGTATAAGATTTCATCAATTCTTTGAGTACACATATTGAAATTACCTTAATCCAAAGACGGTTTAAGAGCTTTCCAGAGCTAGAGAATAGGGACAATAGGATTAAGAAATTGGCTTTCCAGATGGATTTTAATCTTAGAGAAAGGCAGAACCAACGGCTCTGCCTTTTTATAACTCAAAATTTTGTTGTCCATACTCGCACAAGAAATGCAGTTGACCTTAACAAATGGAATTTTCCTCATCTATTGGTAAGATATTTGCATGTATGCCTCTTAGTTGTGGGGTTATGGCTTGATCCACATGCATATGGCCAAAATACCACTTCTTAAACCTAGGTGATTCTGAAATGAAATGGTACCACTCCTGAAGATGTTTAGGCAAATGGTAATCCCCATCAACTTGCTTCAAACGAGAAATGCATTCTCTTGCAAATAAAGGTGTTTCATGGGTAATTACATAATCAATTTGGCTATGGTTTTCAACCAGCTGTTTTTTGCCATATTCGATTTCCTCAGGGGTGGGCTCTTCTTCTTTCCACCAGCTTATGCCTTCCTCCCGTCTATCTTTATCAATAGAGCGAGCACCGCCAAAGGTGAAAAAATTGTTACCATAAATAGAGTAAATTTCACCACGCATTAAGTGAAATACCCGTTCTCCTACACGATGGGCTTTTCCTCCATTCCATTGGCAAATCTCCAGACTATTTAGCAAAGCATGATTTTCGTGATTTCCATCAATAAAAGCAATTGTGCCTGGGAAAATTTGCTGTAATGTTTCAATTCCATAAGAAAAATCTTCGTTCCATACATAGCCTGCATCACCGGCAATGATTAAAATATCACTATTCTTTAATGCTACTTTTTCAGCAAGGGTAAACAAAGGAAGAAAAGTTCCATGTTTATCTCCTGTAATTAAAATTCTACCTGACATAAACTCCCCCCAAAAAGATATTTAATGATTTTTATAGTAATAGATTCCGTTATTTTCCTCACGGGCAATTTTTCCTGTGAAAAATAGATACTGTAAATGGGAAATGGCTTCACCTGTTGCAAACCATTTTTGAGGTGCAGGAAAATCATCCCAGTCTTTACAGTCTATTTCCCAGGTCATATCTCCAGCAACCATGTAGCTTGTTTTCCACTCATTACCTAAAACTTGCAATACTTCTTCCAATCGTTCTTCATGATGTTTTTTTAACTCCTTAATTCGCCCATACATATCCGTTATTGGTGTTCCGTGAGCAGTGAGCAATAATTGAACATCTAATTTTTCTATTTTAGCAAGGCTGTCTAAATAGTCCTTTAATGGATTTTCTACACCTAATTCTATACAAATATTTGGGGTGATAGTGCCCAAGATATGATCGCCACAGAATAGAATTTTCTTCTTTGCATCATATAAACAGGCATGTCCCGGTGTATGGCCGGGTGTCAAAATGACCTCAAACGCATACTCCCCGTATTTTAATACATCTCCCTCAGAAACATATGTAAAATCTACTCTTACGTCATGACAATAATTTCTGCCGGGATGAATATCCGTGTTTCTACCAAATGTCGCTTTGGGAAAGCCGTATTTTATAAATAAATCATCCAACATTCGCCAATAAAGATTTCCTACTTCAAAATTTATGAGCTCGCCATCTGTTTCGCTGGCATAAATGGTGCTTGATTTTGTGGCAAATTTGGGCACGAGGCCACAATGGTCTGAATGCAAATGGGTGATAAATAAATCTGTATTGACGATTCCAAGCTCTTCAAAGGCGCTCTTTAAAGCCTCCTCACATTCGGGTCTGTTAAAACCTGTATCAATCAAAAGATTTTTGCCTCCCATTATTATATAGGTGTTGATTTCTCGCAGGGGGTTATTGGGTAACGGTACTACTTTTTTATAAATATGATCAGTTACTTTTGTCAGCATAGAACTCCCTCCTAAACTCAAACATTTTTGTAGAAAGATATGCTTTTCATTATATCATACCAATTACCTTCTGCATAGCACTGGTGTCTAATACCATAATGCATTGTGAAGCAGTAAATTGCAACTGTCTAAGTGCGGAAAAGAATATAACTGTATGCTTTACGAATAAAGCTATTTTAGTTATTGACACACCTTCAAACTGAGTTTTTTATCACTCAGTTTGAAGGTATTTATATAACTAATTTTCGACGTTCAGATTATCTCGCATCTTGCACCAATAATGCTTGGAGGGCAGGGGTATCGCCCACTAAACCGATTGCATAGACGGAATAGAATTTATTTGCTTCCGGTTTCACGTTAGGGACTGTAAGAACAACATTATCAGTTCCGGCAACACGAACTTGCAGTGTGTAATTCATTGGTGCAACATCAATATAATTTGTAAGGTGTGCAAATGGCACATTGTTAAAAAGAATTGTTCCATCTGGCAATGTAATGTCTACGGCAGGGGCATTTGGGGAAAGATGAATGAAGCGTATCATAGCTTTGTCGGGCTTTTTCGTTTCATTGGCGTCACTGATACTGCAAAGCTCTATATCATCAGGATTTCCAAGTGCAGCTACAGTCATTACAGAATCGTTATTAACAGTCAGCATATCAGATAAGATGGGTGAATCTTTTTTTCCTGCAGGGTATAGGCTTATCTTATAGTTCCCCTCGGGTATAGACAAATAGTCCGTATAATTACCATAGGCAAGATTACTAACAATTTTCTTATCGTTTGCATATACATCAACATTAGGCGCACCGGGTACAGTGTGAATGACACGTACGTAGCCCATTGGCATTTGTGGCGTTTGTCTTTGGTTATATTTATTGTTGGCATACATATTTCATCGCTCCTAAATAGCAGTATGGTATAAAATATGTTTGAAGATTTGTCTCTGTGAGAATCGTTACGAGTTTTTTTAAAATATAGGAAATCAGAAAAACACTTTTTATGATTTGAAAAAAATATGAAATAGATATATAGTAAAAAGCAAGATAAAAAAAAACCAAATTGTAAAGATGGAGTTATCTCATACATATAAAAACATATTAACACAAAAATTAGGCTACTAAATCCGAGATATAAGATTTGTTCCCGTTGTAATGTAATTTTGATTTGTCTAAGAAGTAATAAAGAGATGGAGGGGAAAGAATGAAACGAATTTTTTTGGTGGAGGATGACAGAGCAATCGCAAAAAATCTTATGCTTTTACTACAATCTGAGGGATTCAAAGTTACTCATGCACCTACACACAAAGAAGCCCTTACTGTAATTTTAGAGAATGCATTTGACTTGGCATTAATAGATATTTCTTTGCCTGACGGAAATGGTTTTACAATTTTTACTGAGATTAAAGAAAAGGGGGATATACCTATTATTTTCTTAACGGCCTCAGGTGATGAGGCAAGTGTCGTTACTGGGTTGAATATGGGTGCGGAAGACTATGTCACCAAACCTTTTCGTCCTCGTGAACTTATAGCAAGAATCAAAAGGGCGTTGCGCAAAGATGAGCGCAGTGGGTGGGATTTTGAAATTCAAGGGCTTCGTGTGGACACAGCAAGGGGCGTGGTGACAAAAAACGGTTGCGAAGTTTTCCTTTCGGCTTTAGAATATCGACTGTTTTTACTATTTGTAAGCAATCCCAAAAGTGTTATTACAAGGAGCCGGCTCCTCGACGAGTTATGGGATGCAGCGGGAGAGTTTGTTACCGATAATACTTTGACTGTATACATCAAACGCCTGCGAGAGAAGATAGAAAACGATCCATCAAGCCCCAAAATTATTCTGACTGTTCGTGGGACAGGGTATAGATTGGGGGACGAGAATGCTTCGAAATAGAGAGTTTCGTCAGTTTGCCGTTTTGTATTTTTTGATTGCCATCATTGCTGTAATGGCAGGCTTTGTTATGAATAAAGAGGCAGGCATTCTTGCCATTATTCTTTCTGTTGTCCTTGGTGCAGTTTTTTTTGTTTTTACCAAAATCAGATATAAAAAAATTGCTGAAATTTCACATCAAATAGATCTTGTGCTTCATAATGCCGAGCAATTATATATTGGTGAATCAGATGAGGGCGAGCTGTCTATTTTGCACAGTGAGATAACAAAAATGACATCTCGTATTCGTGAGCAAAACGATGGGTTAAGAAAAGAAAAGGAGCATCTAGCTGAATCATTGGCGGATATAGCACATCAACTACGCACGCCCCTCACTTCTGTGAATCTTATATTGTCATTGCTAGCTAATAATCCTGATGAACTACAGAGAAAAGCATTTCTGCGAGAAACGGAGGAATTGCTTGTAAGGATGGATTGGTTGATTACTTCACTATTAAAGATATCTCGATTGGATGCCGGCATTGTTGTATTTCAAAGGGAACATATAGAGATAAATAATCTTATTGTTGACGCCACTCGCCCCTTCTTAATTGCCATGGAGTTGCACGATATTAACTTGCAGATAGATGTACCAAAGGGTATTCTGCTTCAGGGGGACCCAGGTTGGCTTTCAGAAGCAATCCAAAACATTCTCAAAAATTGTATGGAAAGCACAGGCGATAAAGGGAAGATTGAGATAACTTGCACTGATACCCCATTGTTTACACAGATTATTATTCACGACAGTGGGAAAGGCTTTGAAACTCAAGATTTACCTTGCTTATTTGACAGATTTTATCGAGGGAAAAATACAAACCCAACAGGCTATGGCATTGGATTGGCTCTTTGTAAAATGATAATCACACGTCAAGGTGGGACAATTACAGCGAAAAACCACCCTCAGGGGGGAGCGGCATTTTTCTTGCGTTTTCCAAAGTGACGATTCTGTCACTCAAAAGTCACGAAAATGTAAGTTGAAGGTTCTATTATATGGGTAAACCATGAGAAAGGAGACTCACATAATGGATTTTTTGAAAATTGAAAATTTATCTAAGGTCTATGGGAAGGGAGAAAATAAAGTTGCTGCCCTTGACAATGTTTCACTTACCATTGAAAAAGGAGAGTTTACAGCAATTATTGGTTCCTCAGGTTCGGGTAAATCTACATTGCTTCACAGTATTGGTGGTGTGGATGTTCCTACAGGAGGAAAGGTATATTTGGAGGGTCAAGATGTATATGATCAAAGCAGTGAAAAACTTGCCATTTTCCGTAGGCGTCAGGTGGGATTGATTTACCAGTTTCATAACCTCATTCCTACTTTAAATGTGGTTGAAAACATTACATTGCCCATTTTAATGGATAAGCGAAAGGTCAATAAAGAAAGGCTGAATGAATTGCTGGAAATGCTGGGCTTGCAAGAGCGTAAAAAACATTTGCCCAATCAGCTCTCAGGAGGGCAGCAACAGCGGGTTTCCATAGGACGAGCTTTGATGAATGCTCCGGCGGTAATGCTTGCTGATGAGCCAACGGGTAGTTTAGACAGCCGAAATGGCCATGAAATCATTAAACTGCTGAAAGAAAGCAATCAAAAATATGGGCAGACGTTGATTCTTGTTACCCATGATGAGAATATTGCCCTGCAAGCAGACCGCATTATCGGCATAGCCGACGGCAAAGTAGCCAGAGATGAGAGGGTGCGGTCATGAATATCTTTCACAAAATTACCCTAGAAAGCTTGAAGAAAAGCCGAACCCGAACCTTAGTTACCATTGTTGGGGTTATCCTGTCAGCGGCATTGATTACGTCAGTGGCTACCTTTGCGGTATCTCTGCAAAACTATATGATAAACGGCGCAGCTATCAAATATGGAAGTTGGCATGTTGCAATACCCAATGGGGATTCCTCTTTTTTGCGTGAACTACGGGAGGATAGCCGTGTAGAAAGTGTTGTTGCACTAGAAAACATTGGGTATGCCCCTCTGGAAGGTGGACTAAACCCTGATAAGCCTTATCTTTTTGTGACAGGATGGAACAAGGAGGCTTTAAAAGAATTGCCCATAAAATTGATTTCAGGCAGATTGCCGGAGAATAGCAGTGAGGTGCTGATACCTGCTCATATTGCAGCAAACGGCGGTGTGAATATTATGATAGGGGACACACTTAATCTTGCCGTAGGTGAACGTATAAAGGGAGATCAAAAACTTAGCCAGCACGACGCCTATTGTGCAGGAGAAGAAACCCTGATATCTCAAACAGAGAAGACTTATAAAGTTGTGGGCATTTGCCAGCGGCCGGCAATAGAAGAATATGCGGCACCCGGCTATACAATGATCACAACAGAGGATGTAGCTCCTTTAGATAGATTTACCGCCTTCATTACTCTAAAAAACCCATATCAAGTACATTCTTTTGCTGATAGTATTTCTGCTGAGTATAGTTATGTTTTAAACGATGATGTATTGCGCTTTATGGGACTCTCGGGAGAAAAAATGATTACAGTACTTCTGTATTCCATTGTGGGTATTTTGATTGCATTGGTCATGTTGGGGTCGGTGTTCTTAATTTATAATTCGTTCAATATCTCTTTGAATGAACGGATGCATCAGTTTGGAATTCTTATGTCAGTGGGTGCTACGGAAAAACAGTTACGCAATTCTGTGCTGTTTGAGGGACTTTGCGTGGGGACGGTGGGCATTCCCTTGGGGATTTTGGTTGGGATTCCAAGCATTCGCTTTGTGCTCGCCCTTGTGGCAAAGAATTTTGCAAATGCAATGTATGATACTGTGCCCTTGGCCTTGGTGATATCCATTCCTGTGCTGATTGGAGCGGCAGTAATCAGTCTGATCACTATTTTGATTTCAGCCTATATTCCCGCCAAGAAGGCTGCTAGAACCCCTGTGATGGAGTGCATCCGCCAGACAAATGAAGTGAAAGTGGAAGAGAATACGATAAAAATCTCAAGGTTTGCAAGGCGCTTCTATGGTTTGGAAGAAATACTGGCATTAAAAAATTTCAAAAGAAACAAACGCCGTTATCGTAGTATTATACTATCTCTTACTTTAAGCGTAGTGTTATTTGTTACGGCAAATTCTTTTGGAACCTATTTAAAACAGATTGGGGAAGGTTCCGCCATGGTTAGCGAGAACTATGATATCTGTTTTTACACAAGGGATATGGCGGAAAGTGATATGTTTCAACTTTATAATGAGATGAAAACTGCCGAAGGCGTTACTGGAAGCGCATATCAGGCACTATCGACTTATTCATGTGTGCTCAATGTAAATGACTTACCCAGGTCTTTTCTGAATGAATTTGGTGAACTTATTGGTTATGATGGAATAAGTGAAACAGTAGAAGTAAGGTTAGATGTTCAGTTTGTAGAAAAGGGAGTTTATCAAAATCTACTAAAGGGGCTTGGGCTATCCATGAATGAATACACTGGGCAGGATCAAAATATGATTATGGCAGGTATACTTCCCCTGCGTTGGTATACCCAGCAACAGCCTATGGAGTTTACATTGCATTCCAAAAATGCAGAGCAGGCAAAAAATCTACGTGCTACCTTTGTAAAAGACTACCCTGATTTACTGCCATCGGATCCAGGAGATTGGTCGGGATATACACTGATGATTATTGCCCCTTATGAAGTGAAACCACAGTTTGATGACCTGGACAATACCGTAAAGCCCACGAAACTGGGGATGACCTTTCAATCAGAAAATCCTGGAAAGTCTACAGCTGAAATGAAAAAAATAATTGAAGGTGCAAATATTACGCCCTATTATAATTTATACAATTTGTACGAGATATTGGAGCAAAATCGTAATTTATCCTTTGTTGTGAATCTGTTCTCCATTGTTTTTATTGCCATGATTACTGTGATTGGCATAGCCAATGTTTTTAACACCATATCTACGAATGTTAAGCTACGTAGGCGTGAGCTTGCTATGCTTCGTTCTGTGGGAATGTCAGATAAGGATTTTAACAAGATGATGTGTTTTGAATGCGTTCTTTATGGAGGGCGGACAATACTATGGGGATTGCCCATTTCAGGAGTCCTTTCGTATCTCATTTATAAAGGCATGATAATTGGTGGTGGGAACATTTCATACGTATTTCCTTGGAAGAGCATGTCAATCAGTGTGTTTGGTGTACTGTTTATTGTATTTATCACCATGCTCTATGCAATAAACAAGATAAGAAAAGAAAATATTATAGATGCCCTTCGGGATGATATGACTTAATGAAAAACCCTTTATGAATTGTAGTTTATATGCCTTAATATTTCAAAAAGCAATTTATCCATGTTGCCAAGTTAAAGAGCTCCTACTAATTTTAGAATGGGAGTTCTTTTTGATGGAATCAAATTGCGGCGAAAGATTTCTAAAAATGGTTTATTCGTATTGGAAGAGAGAATTTTGTTGCTTTTTCTTGACAAAATGATACTTTACATAGTTTAATGATTGTAAAAGTAATGGATATTTTATGAGAAAGGAAGGTCGTATATGGAAAATTTTTTAGGACGGACTTGGGGCAGCTTGTCATTGGATGAAAAGAAACATTTTATGGGCAATTTTGATTTATTTGATGTAAATACAGGCCAATTCCCCCGTGAAAATGGTGATTGTATCGTTAAATTTTTCAATGGACTTGCTGTTCGTGGTACATTTATGGTTGGCAATGATGAGGGCGCTTTTGATATTGAGGATGATGCGGTAATTTATGATTCCACTATCTAAAAGATTCTGCTCATAAATTAGCTACGTTGCATTATACTTAAATTCACAGTTATGTTATGATAAAAGAGCTAAGGATTTTATGGCTCTTTTTTTATGAATAGGAAAAGGAACTAAAATTGAAATCATTAGGTAATTAAAAAGGAGCGTTTATTCATGGAAAATCAGGAGAAAGAACATAAAAGACGTGTCAGATATAAGGGTGCCCATCCCCGTAACTATAATGAAAAGTATAAGGAACTACAGCCGGAAAAATATGGTGATACCATCGCAAAGGTCATTCAAAAAGGTAACACACCCGCCGGTATGCACATCCCCATATGTGTGAATGAAATCATGACTTTTTTAAATATTCTACCGGGGCAGGCAGGTTTGGATGCAACCTTGGGCTATGGTGGACACACCCAAGAAATGTTAAAACGATTGGAAGGTAAGGGGCATTTGTATGCCCTTGACGCAGACCCCATCGAAATTGCAAAAACTACAGAGAGATTGGCGAATTTGGGGTATGGCCCAGATATATTAACTACCATCAATCTGAATTTTGCCAATATGGATGAAGTTGTGCCAGAAGCGGGTTTGTTTGATTTTATATTAGCAGATTTAGGTGTATCATCTATGCAAATAGATAATCCGGACAGAGGTTTTTCCTTTAAGAAAGAGGGCCCGTTGGATTTAAGATTGAATCCTGAAAAAGGCATTTCAGCATCTGAACGCTTAAGAACCATTACCCAGGGAGAATTGGAAGGGATGCTTTTTGAAAATTCAGATGAGCCATATGCCAATATAATATCCAAAGCCATAGTTTCGCAAATTCAAAAGGGTGAAGACATTTCTACCACTACAAAATTACAGCAAGTGATAGGAGATGCTCTGCAATTTTTGCCTATGGATGAAAGAAAAGAAGGCATTAAGAAATCATGCCAAAGAACATTCCAAGCATTAAGAATTGATGTCAATAATGAATTTGAAGTGTTATTTGAGTTTTTAGAAAAACTTCCCACTGTACTTGCTAAGGGCGGGCGTGTTGCCATATTGACGTTCCATTCGGGAGAGGACAGAATGGTGAAAAAGTCTTTCAAAAGATTGTTGCAAGCTGGGGTATATAGTGAAGTATCTACTGAGGTTATCAGACCCACTGCGGAAGAATGTAATAGGAATAGTCGTGCTCGTTCAGCAAAAATGAGATGGGCAATCAAGGCTTAATGGATTCTATTATAAGAAATGGAATACATTTGTAGATTGTGTTAAATCTTGTTCATGAAAAGGTTGGTTTTGGCTGCATGAACAATTGTGAGTGACTATCTAAAAGAATGGGCATAGTGTGTAAGAATCAATTTTCAGGATTTAGTTAGTTCCTGTTTGTTGACAAGTATATAGCAGGGTTAAAACAAATTGAGCATGCCATCTGCATAAAAGATGGCATGCTCTCTTTTCGTATATCCCCATCCTTATATTAGTAAATTGTATCACAATGGAGAGGGGCAACAATATCTTCAAAGTATTTCTCCAAAAAACTACGAAACAGGCATGCTGAGCGAGATAAATAGCGATCTTTATTCCAAGATAGATAAATATTGCGGCCTAGGCCGACTTCGTGAAATGGGATTAGTTTAATTTGCATTGCTAAAGCATTTCCCCATGTGATAGCCGGCATTACAGAAATTCCAAAGTTTGAGGAAATCAATTCCCGAAGCAAAGAAGGATTTTCGGCTTCCATTATAATATTTGGCCTAAAATCATGTTTATTGAAAAAAGGGTCAATTACTTTTCGCAAATTACTCTCGGGCTTTAGCATGATAAATCTTTCGTTTTGCAGATCTTTTAGTGATACTGTTTTTTTTAATGCAAGAGAATGCCCAAGGGGTAAAGCCAAACAAATATCCTCTCGAAGAAGCTGTATACAATTTGAAGAATGCTGGCTGCCATTTTGTGAAAATAGTTTTAAATCTTCATCCCCACTAAAAGAATCGCTTTGATTAATGTAAAGGCGTATGTCTGGATAGTGCTTACGAAATTCCTGTAAAATATGTGGTAACATTTTTGAACAAGACATGACCAGAAG
>JAEZPX010000170.1 GCA_023413275.1 Bacillota bacterium
TCATACCTAATGAATCTCCCACTAAGATAATGTTGCAATCGCTTTCATCAACAATTGTTGCTGTTGTATAGTCATAAGCAGTTACAAAGCTGAATTTCTTTCCCTCCTTTTTATATTTCTTAAAATCTCCTACCGTCATTTTTACTTTTGCCATCGTCTTACCCTCCTTTGATAGTTTTAGCACCTTATGAATTATTGTTCTTTGTTTTGTAAGAAAACACCAATGTAATAGAGAGTGCTCAGATAGTCAAGAATTTTTCCTATTAGAAAGACAGGAGAAATACCTGCTATTGTATATCTTTTTGACGCAGCAAAGAGAAAAATTACCCATTAGATGTGTGCACGTAATATATTAACGTTTCCCCAACTCTTTGGATAGTACCGATGCCGTATTTTTCACAAGATTTACATAATACTCCCTGTTTTCCTCTTCGTTATATCGAAGTTTGGGCATGGAAATGCTAAGGGCGGCAACAGGATTGCCCCTATAATCAAAAATGGGTGCAGCAAAAGAAATGAGTCCATCAACATATTCTTCTCCATCTTCGGCAAAACCATTTTTTCTAACAAAATTCAACTGATCAATGAGGGTTTCTCTACTGTCAACTGTCTTTTCTGTTCGCTTTTGAAAACTTGTGTTATCCAAAATTTCATTCTGAATATCTTTGGGAAGAAACGCAAGAATCGATTTCCCCATTCCAGTACAATACATAGGAAGAGCCGTTCCGGTTTTAATGCCCACCTTTATGGCAGAATTACTCTCAATCTTGTCAACATAAACGATGGTATTGCCACTATGCATACTTAAATTAATTGTCTCCTTTGTTTCACTTGCAAGGGCTTCTAGGTATGGTCTGGCGATTTCCTTCAAGCCTGTTCTTTCAATAATGCTACTTCCAATGGTGAAAAGCTTAATGCTGTTTGAATATTTTCTGGTATAAGGATTCTGTACAATATATCCAGCCTCTTTTATGGTACGAATCAAACGATGTACAGTGGTTTTATCCATGGATAGTGACTGGCTCAACTGGGCAATGGAAAGCTCTCCAAATCGATCTAGTGCCTCAATAATCTGAAATGCCTTTAATATGGACTTAACACTATTTTCCCGTTTAACAACTGCATTCATTTATTCTAACCTCCTTATTGCCTTGCTTTAACCTCACCCATGTTGATATTTTCCCCAAGTAACAGTCCATAAAAGTATGATGAAGTCATTATCCTCTCCATAAAAAGGGCAAGGCATTTCCTCCGTTTTTTCCAATGTCATTTTAGCATAAACCTAAGCTCTGAGCGTTATCATATCTTCATCTTATTTTCGCCCTCATATCATAATACGAAATGTTATTTCGTATTATGATATGAAAAAAGCGCAAAAATTAGAATGATTGTTCTTGTAATATTTCCTCGTCATCAGTGGGTAAATTATGGTATGATTTAGTTATTTATAATTTCTTAGTAATATTAAAATAAACGCAAGACTAATTATATATGGGAAGAAAGGGAATGAAAATGAAAATTATTAATATCACAGACCGAAATTCCATTCTAATAGAATCCCTTGTAAAGCTGTGGAAAGCATCAGTAAAAGAGACTCATTTGTTTTTGTCCGATTTGGAGATTGATAATATCGAAAAATATGTTCCGCAAGCTTTAATAGGCATTCCTCATTTGATTGTTGCAGAAAATCAGAGTGGTGTTCCAGTTGCTTTTATGGGAATAAATCAACAAAAACTCGAAATGTTGTTCATTTATCCCAAAGAACGTGGACATGGTTTGGGCAAAAAGTTAGTTGAGTATGGCATTAAAGAGTACTCTATTAATGAACTGGGGGTTAACGAACAAAACTTACAAGCAAAAGGTTTTTACGAACATTTGGGATTTGAAGTTTATAAAAGAACTGAAATAGATGAGCAAGGAATGCCTTATCCTATTTTGTATATGAAATTATCATAACTATAAAGGCAAAGAATACCCTTGAAACCATCATACCCAGCAAAATATCACTGTACTTGAACTTTTGCATTTCATCCAAGTTGATTCAACGATTCTTGGTCTGTATTATATATAATCAATTCTCAAAAATAGTGTTTTTAACATATCCTTTTGAAAAAGCTCCTTCTTCTCTAACATTAAATAATTTAATAAAAATTTGGATATTCTATGTTTGAGGTGATTGTTGATGGATAAAAATACTGAATTGCTTAACTATATTTACCAAAATTCTCAAATGGGAATAAAAACTCTGAATCAATTAATAGAAATAGTTGAAGACAACAATTTTAAGAACCAGTTACAAACTCAGCTCAATGAGTATACAAGCATAAATAGCGTAGCTTTACAAAAACTAAAAGAATTAGGACATGAAGAAAAAGGTATTGGAAACATGGCAAAGATTTCTGCCTATATGTCAATTAGCATTAAAACTTTGATTGACAAATCCCCTTGTCACATTTCCGAAATGTTAATTCAAGGTAGCACGATGGGCATTATTGATGCAACAAAAAATATACAAAAATATAATGATGCAGACAATCAAATACTTCAAATAGCTGATAAACTGCTTAAAACGGAGCAAAATAATATTGAACAATTGAAACATTATTTAAAATGAAAATTCTGATTATTTGAATTTTGTAGAGCCGCTAACCCTATCTGAGGGAAAGCGGCCTTTGCTTTTTTTATACCTAATGAGTCAGGTGTTTTTGTAAAAATATATTTGATTTCTCAGAGATATTATCGAAACCATGACATCATATTGTCATGGTTTTGTGGTATAATAATATTTATTCTAACTTGTGAGGTGTGTTATGAAGAACGACCGCTTATTCCAGCTTGTATATTTACTGCTCCAAAAAGGCAGCATGAGTGCCCCTGCACTGGCAAAAGAGCTTGAAGTATCGGTGCGAACGGTATATCGTGATGTGGAGACATTGTCTATGGCAGGTGTTCCCATTTACACAACCATCGGCAAAAATGGTGGTATTTCATTAATGGAAGGTTACCGCTTTGATAAAACCTTATTGAACGACTACGAACAAAATCAGCTGCTATTTGCCGTACAAAGTCTGAAAGCTACTGACCAACAGGTAGATGGTCTGCTATCTAAACTGGGCGGAGCCTTTCAAAAACCATCACAGGATTGGATTACCGTTGATTTTTCACGATGGGGGCTAAAAAAAGTAGATAGCATTCGCTTTGAGACTATAAAAAACGCTATTCTAGCAAAACAGGTTTTACAAATCACTTATTGCGGCACATCTGGAGAACAGACTGACCGCAACATACACCCTTTACATCTTATTTATAAAGATAAACACTGGTATTTGCAGAGTTATTGCCTAAGATCAGAGG
>JAEZPX010000193.1 GCA_023413275.1 Bacillota bacterium
ATAAAATATAAATCATTATTATATAATAATATAAAACTATAATATAAACATCAATTTAATTTAATTTTAATAATATTTTTTATTAGTCTTGAAATTATGGTTGAATACTTAATACCTTCTTATGACAAAATCTTTTACGATTATGAGTTACAAAATTATAAATGTAACTTATAACTCGATAAATAAATTTATATTTTCCAATGAAAAAAGTTGCTTCTTTTCATCTATTTTAACAAATATCAACAAAAAATGCAAATTACATTTTATCATGCCAAAGTGTAATTTGCATTTAAATGGCCATACATTTTCATGTTAAGTCTTCATATTGCTAATATACTGAGACAAATTTTGATTTGAATAATTTGCTCACTTATGCAGACTTCCAGTTTCCATTATTTCCTAAATAAACTCAGGGTTATGTAAATCTCATATTAATGCTAAAATCATACGGCATTGGCTTTTCCCATGTTTGAATAAAAAATGAATGTCTTCTTTCTTAGTTTAAATACATCCAATATGACACACATAAAATGAACCACAACTAAATTTCCATGAATCCTGAAGGTGAATCTCCAATACAGTTATTATTTAAAAACTTACGTAATTATGTTATAATTATACTGCAAAGATAAAAACACAGTTCGGTTGGTAGTCCGGACGCAGCAAAGCCTGTCAGTAACCTGCCTCCTTGGTTGTCCCTTCTTTGTATTCTTTAAACTAAAAGGAGGGAAAGCTATGTTAAAAACCATATGGAAATTTACTGTATTTTTTGAGGATCCCTTTTGGGTCGGTGTTTATGAACGTGAAACCCAAGGAGAGTATCAAGTCTGTAAAATTACATTTGGTGCAGAACCCAAGGATTATGAGGTTTATGACCTACTTCTCAAAAAATGGGTTTATCTTCAGTTTTATGAATCCAGGGATGCTCAATGCATTGCAGAAAGACCCATGAATCCTAAGCGTATGCAGCGCGAAATTAAACACCAACTGCAAAATACGGGAGTGGGGACAAAGGCACAACAAGCTCTTAAACAGCAACAGGAGCTAGGTAAACAAGTTCGAAAGATTCGCACCCGTAAGGATAAAGAGGCCGAAAATGAGAGAAAATTCGAATTGCGCCAGAAAAAGCGCAAGGAGAAACATAAGGGACATTAATTTTTTTTTGTCACTATTTAAAAGCGAGGCTATTAACCCTCGCTTTTTTAGTAGCTCTAATGCATCTAGATAAACGCACTACCATAGGTTTATAGGTTTACATTTGTAACTTTTTGATCTCTTAACACCCAAAAGAAAATGCACGTGCTACTGCAATTTTCTGTTCTTCTAAAATAAGCCATGAGCATCACTTCATGGCTTATCAATCATATATATACTTTTGTTGGACGATAGGTAATGTGGCAATACACCTCTTCTTCCCCACACTTTAAAAATTCTGCCATTGCTTCAAAATCGATTTCCCTTTGCTGATATTTCCCTAATACCACGGCAATATCTCCCGCCTTCACTTCACCGGCTTTGGATATATCAACCACCATTTGATCCATACAAGCGCCCCCAATCACAGGGCATGGTATATCATTTACTAAAACAAAACCTTCCCCAGACCCCATGCGCAAAATATCGGAATAACCAATGGTTAAAACAGCTGCTCTTAAATCTTTATCCGCACAAAATGCTCTACTATAGCCAATATAATCCCCTTTTTTTGTATCACCTACTTTTCCAATACGACATTTGATTGTTACAATTGGTTTAAATATAATGCCTTTATGGTTGTTAATCTTGGGTAATGCCCCATAAAGCAACGTCCCCACTCGCACCATATCCAACTGCATTTCCGGCATATTAACGGTACCAGCAGAATTTAAACAATGCAAAATTCCAAGATAATTATTTTTTGACAGCAGTTCATCTGTAATCTTTTTAAATCTTGCAAACTGAAGTTTAGAGTATTTCAAAGAATCTTGGTCATTTTCATAGAAAGTTGCAATATGCGTATAACACCCTGTCACCTGAAATTTTTTGTTATTGCAAATTCTAGTAACTTTCTCTATGGCATCATCAAAATTTTCGTCAAAACAGCGCATTCCAATCCTGCCCATACCTGTATCAAGTTTTATATGAATTTTCAGCTTTTGTTCTTCTTCTTGCAGCACTTCCTCCAGTTCCAACGCATAATCGTAGGATACTAGGGTTTGGGTGATATTGTATTCCAATAATAAACATGCATACTCAGGGGAGGTGTAGCCCAAAATTAAAATGGGGTTTTCAATTCCTCCTTTTCTGATTTGCATTGCTTCCTCCACATTTGATACCGCGAATTGAATTTCATCGTCTAATGCAGCTAATTCCTTAGCAATTCTTACATCACCACAATTATACCCATTGGCTTTTAGAACCGCCATTATTTTCACATTTTCGTTTAGTAACTCTTTTATTTTATAGAAATTATATTTTAGGTTCTCTATAGAAATTTCTACCCATGCACGTTTTATAAAGTCCATCATGACCTCCTATGAAA
>JAEZPX010000099.1 GCA_023413275.1 Bacillota bacterium
GTACCTTATATTATCGTTGTGGGCGAAAAGGATGTGGAAGCTAATAAGGTTTCCCTTCGCTCCAGAAAGAATGGCGATGAAGGACAGGTAGATTTGGCAGATGTTATCTCTAGAGTAAAAGAAGAAATTAAAGCAAGAAGTATGAACTAAGCTGGTTTCGGGTGCAGATGTAAATATCTGCACCCATATTTAAATATTTCTTCAGAAAATTGTTGACGTGGTTGTCAATTAATGCTATACTACTATGGTAATAAAGAAGAAGTTCCGCTTCTCACCTTATGGCATGGGCTTTATAAGGTTAATACACGATTTTTAAAGCAGGGCTTTACTCTGTTTTTATGTGTGCGGCGGGTTTCTTCCGGCGCAATTTTTTTTTGCGCACTTGCGGATAACGGTACAATAATTTGGGAGGTGCTTTGCTATTACAGAATTAATGATCAACGAGCAAATCAGAGACAAGGAAATTAGATTGATTGGTGAAGATGGGGAACAGTTGGGAATCGTATCTTCTAAAGATGCGCAGAAGCTGGCGGATGAAAAGAAGCTGGATTTGGTGAAAATCGCCCCGACTGCGAAGCCTCCGGTTTGTCGTATCATGGACTATGGTAAATATAAATTCGATCAGGCTAAGAAAGAA
Source organism: Bacillota bacterium (assembly GCA_023413275.1). Taxonomy (GTDB): domain Bacteria; phylum Bacillota; class Clostridia; order Lachnospirales; family Anaerotignaceae; genus Chakrabartyella. Next base: position 638 of record JAEZPX010000099.1, read on the forward strand.
AAAGAAGCCAGAAAGAAACAAAAAACTGTAGACGTGAAAGAACTTCGTTTGTCTCCTGGTATCGATACTCATGACGTTCAGGTAAAGGTGAAAAAAGCGAATGAATTCCTGAAGGATGGGGATAAGGTAAAGGTAAGTATTCGTTTTAGAGGACGCGAAATTGGTCATTCCAAGGCGGGTATGGTCATTCTGGAGAACTTTGCAAACGAAACTGCAGAGTTTGGTGTGGTTGAAAAAGAACCCAAGATGGAAGGTAGAAGCTTAGTTATGTTCCTTGCACCAAAGAGCTAATCCGCAGGATGGAAGAAAGCAACAAGACATAAGCAGCAGATATATCTGCTAGGATTATTTTAGGAGGTTTTAACATTATGCCTAAGTTGAAAACAAAAAAAGCAGCAGCGAAGAGATTCAGAATTACTGGCACAGGTCAGCTGAAAAGACAGAAATCCAATACACAGCATATTCTTGGCAAAAAGTCCAGAAAGAGAAAAAGAAACTTGAGACACGCTACAACTGTTGATAAAACTGTATTGAACAGCATCAAAAAGAGACTGTTACCATACGCATAATTTCGAGTATATTTTTAGGAGGACTTTACCATGGCAAGAGTGAAAGGCGCGTTAAACGCGAGAAAAAGACATAAAAAAGTATTGAAGCTGGCTAGAGGCTACCGTGGCGCTAGAAGCAAACAATACAGAGTTGCAAAGCAGTCTGTAATGAAAGCTATGGCATTTGCATTTGCCGGCAGAAAGCAGACAAAAAGAGAATACAGAAGCCTTTGGATCACAAGAATCAATGCAGCAGCAAGATTGAATGATATTTCTTACAGCAAGCTGATTCATGGTTTGAAAATGGCTGACGTTAACATCAACAGAAAGATGTTGGCTGACTTAGCTGTTTCCGATCCTGCTGCATTCACTACATTAGTAGCTACAGCAAAAGCAAAACTGTAATTCATTAATTGAGAAACCGACCTTTTGTTTTTGCACAAAAGGTCTTTTTTCATTCATAAGAAATTGCTAAGGTTAAAGGGGGAGGGATAACACTACTATGGAAATTGTCTTGACAAAAGCTATCGGGTTTTTGTTTATGATTGGCATGGGGTTCGGGCTAAAACGAGGTGGGTTATTCTCTCAAAAGGATACCGACCTTTTGTCTAGATTAGTTATGAAAATTACTTTGGGGATGGTAATTAGAAGGAATTTTAGAACCCTCAGTTTAGATATTTCATTCTTAATGGACATTGCATTAGGCTTTATAACAAATCTTGTGGCAATTTGTTTGGTTCTACTTCTTACCAGAAAAAAACAATCATCAGAGCGGGCATTTTTTATTATCAATGCCTCCGGCTATAACATTGGGCTCTGTACGTTGCCCTTTATGCAGAGTTTTTTCACCCCGGATGCAGTAGCGGTTGTTTGTATGTTTGATGTGGGTAACGCCATTATGGTTTTTGGAATTACCTTCACCATTGCCACTCTTATTGTAAAAGGAAAAGGTAATGTTAGCTTAAAAGAGATTTTAAAAACACTATTCTCTTCTATGCCCTTCGTTGCATATTTGGTTATGATTATATTGTGCAGCTTAAAAATTCAATTACCCAATATTGTATTTGATCTTGCAACCATGATGGGACAGGCGAATACATTTTTAGCAATGATTTTAATTGGAATAATGTTTGAACCTAAAATGAAAAAAAGTGTTTTAAAAGATATGGGGAGCGTTTTTGTATTAAGGATTGGAATCGCTTGCGTATTTTCCTATTTGATTTATCATTACTTACCAGGACCTTTATTACATAGACAAATACTTTCCATTGTTGTTTTTTCGCCTATTTTAAGTATAGCACCGATTTATACAGAACGATGCGGTTATGACCGTTCCGCCGCTGCCGTTCTAAATTCTTTGATGCTCCCATTTAGTTTGATTTTAATGACTATATTATTGATTGTTTTAAAACTGTACTAGATAATATTGATTGATTTTATATTAAAATTACACTATAAAAGGGATTTGATTGTATTAGAATATATAGAAATAATTCTTATTTCTTTGAGTTTATAAAAATAGTATGGTATAATTGCTTTGAAAAACGTAAAAGATTGATGAGAAATAGTCTTTACGTTCATTTGATTGACCCATATTGGGTCTATGTTGCTGCGCAGGGGAGAATATGAAACAGGAAGGATGGTTTTCATGATTGGAGAAAAAATAAAGGCTGCAAGAGTGGAAAAGGGAATCACTGCAAAGGATTTGGCTGAAAAAGCTGAGGTGACCCCTGGATATATTTCACAAATTGAACGTAATTTAATCAGTCCATCTCTGTCTGTGTTAATGCGTATCGCAGAAGCAATTGAAATTCCTTTGGTTTCCCTTTTTTCCCAAGAGGAGCAAGAACAAGTTACAGTAATCACAAGAGATAACCGCACGAAAATTCAGTTTGCTGATATTAATATGGAGTACCAGTTTGTAACACCCTACAGTAGAAACAAAAACGCCTGTACGAAGATGGAAATGCTCTGTTTTAAATTAGGTGCGAAAAGCTGGGGCAGTACTATGGTGCAGTATCACCAAGAAGCGGCGGAATGTACGCTAGTTTTAAAAGGAACATTGGAATATCATATTGGTGACGATGTATATATTTTAAATGAGGGGGATAGCATTTATGTACCCCAGCAAACATATCATCAGTTGTATAATCCTGGAGATGAAGATGTCGAGGCGGTTGCCGTTATTTCTCCGGCTTTATATTAAATAGATCTGTTCAATTCGAAAACAAAAAAGTTTGATTCTAGCACATACTTTTTTTCAACTTTTGAATATCGTATGGAAGTGAGAACAAAATTACTATGAGAACTTCTCTTTTTTGCATGAAAATGCATAAAAGACAGGTTCTTTTTTTTATTTTGTTTAGAAAAATAAACAATACAATAATTCTTTTTGACATCTATTTATTCTAAAGATATAAAATTTAAATATACTAAAATTTATTTAATATTTCGTTGACATTTATATATATTAAATATATAATCCTATTAAACTAAATTTAGTATAATTAATTACGAAAGAGAACATTGAAAGTATGGGTAAAAGGAGGAATAATATGAATATTTTATCATCGAAGAAATTTCAGAAATATTTTGTACCCGGTATTGTTTTTCAATCTTGCGTAATAGCAGGAGGCTACGGAACAGGCAGAGAGCTGGTGGAATATTTTATGGGATATGGCCCTTTGGGCGGTATCTTAGGCATGGCCATTGTATCTATGTTGACATGGTCCATTGTTTGTGCAGTGTCCTTTGCTTTTGCAAGAAAATTTCAGAAATATGACTATAAAAATTTTATGAAAAAACTCATGGGGCCAGGCTGGTTAGTCTTTGAGGTCGCTTACATAATTTTCATTTTAATTGTTTTAGCAGTTGTTTCTGCATCTGCGGGATCAATGCTTCATGAGCTTTTTGGACTAAATAAATGGTTTGGCATCATCGGAATGTCGACAGCGGTATTTCTATTGGTGATGAATGGTTCAGAAGTGATTGAAAAGGTGTTATCATTATGGTCCTTTGTACTTTATGGTGTTTATATTCTGTTTTTGGTATTGGTAATATCCAGATATAGCTCAGACATCGGCCATAATTTTGCAACGGTGCCAGTTAGTGGCAATTGGGCTGTGGGTGGATTTCAATATGCCTTTTATAATTTAGCAATTATTATTGCGGTGCTTTATACCATAAGGCATTCTGATAATTCTAAAGAAGCATTTACCTCTGGGCTCATTGCAGGCGTAATCGGAATGTTGCCAGGTATTATCTTATTCGTGGCAATGGCAGGTTTTTATCCTACAATTATTGATCAGGAGCTTCCTGTTGATTATATTTTAAATCAAATGAATATGCCATGGTTACGTTATATGTTCCAAATTGTATTGTTTGGCACCTTGATTGAAACAGGTTCAGGCCTAATATACTCAATCACAGATCGTATTGCTGAAAGCTACAAAAGCAAGAATTTGATAGTACCTCATTGGATAACACCGGTGATTGCAATTATTCTGTTGGTAGTTACAACCTTTATTTCTTCCTTCGGATTGATTAATTTGATTGCAAAAGGTTACGGAACATTGGCATGGATATTCTTCTTTGTATATGTCATTCCAATTATGACCCTTGGTGTATATAAGCTGATGAAAAAAGCCTAAGAAGAGTTGAATGTTAAAAACGGGGAGATGAGAGAAATGGGTTTAACAACAACAAAAAGTGCTGCTTGGATTGAGCGGGATGAAAAAGTAATTGCACCATGTCAGCATTTTTCATATTTTCCGCTGACAATACAAAAGGTTGTGGGAGATATTATTTTCGACCAAGATGACAATCAGTTTATAGATTTTCTAAGTAGTGCGTCATCCTTGAATTTAGGTAGTGGTTTCCCTGCTGTTACAGAGGCAATCAAAGAGCAGTTGGAATTGTATAGCCAGTACACACCTGCCTATATACATAATACGAAAAATATTAGTTATGCAGAGCGATTAACATCCGTCTATCCCGGAGGTGTCTCTGCTAAGGTATGCTTCGGCAACTGCGGTTCCGATGCCAACGATGCCGCAATTAAATTTGCACGGGCATACACCGGAAGAACTAAGATTATTACTTTTATTAATGGGTATCACGGAAGTACATATGGCTCTATTTCCTTAAGTGCAGTTACCACAAGAATGCGTTCAAAAATGGGACCATTTCTTCCGGATATTTATAATTTCCCTTTTTATGGAGATGATTTGGAGGACGAAGCATGTGAAAGGGAATGTACAAAAGAGTTGGAAAGAGCTTTTGAGGCATATTTGCCACCAGAAGAGGTTGCGGCAGTTATTATTGAACCTCTTCAAGGAGATGCTGGATTAATTGCAGCACATCAAATTTTTATGAGCAAATTATACGCCCTTTGCAAAAAGCACGGTATCCTTTTTATCGCCGAAGAGGTGCAGCAGGCATTTTTCAGAACAGGAAAATGGTTTTCCATCGAACATTACAATATTGTACCCGATGGTATTATAATGGGCAAATCTGTGGGGGCAGGTCTTCCACTTGGTGCCTTTATGGCAAGGAAGGAAATTATGGATTCTTTGCCCGCACCGGCACATTTGTTTACTTTAGGAGGTCACGCATTGGCTTGTGCCGCCGGCTGTGCAGCATTTGATTATATGCAAGGAGAAGAATTCCAACATATTTTAGCAGAAAATGAAGAAGCAATGGAACGCTATTTAAACCACAGCATAGAAAGATTTCCCCATGTAGTAAGTAAGAAAAGTGGAAAGGGAATGTCAAGAGGTCTGA
>JAEZPX010000100.1 GCA_023413275.1 Bacillota bacterium
ATCATACGTTATATAATAACTCACCATAAGTGGGGAAAGGCCATGCTTTTTCATCTAGCAAAAACTCTAGTCTATCCGCTGGCTTACGCAGCTCTTCCATTACCTTAAATACTTGATCACGATAGAAAATCGCTTGCAATTTGCTATTATTTTTAAGCTTAGCCGCCTCTTGAGTAACCTCAGTCAGATGTTTCAACGCCTCTTGGAAAGCTTTCATATTATCATTGATTTCCGTCAACAGCTCTTCCTCTACGGATGCATCAAAACCTGCAGCCTTCATAGCTGCCAAAGATGTTGCAACTTCACCTGCATATTTTACGATGGCAGGGCGGATTTGCTTGGAAGCAATATCAATCATAGCTCTAGCCTCTATGTTGATTTGTTTAATATAAGTTTCGTACAAAATTTCAGAACGAGAATGCAATTCCACACGATTCAATACTTTATGACGCTCAAATAGCTCAATGGCTTTTTCTTCTACCAAATAAGGAATGGAATCCACCATATTTGTAATATTGCTAAGCCCTCTGCGCTCTGCCTCTTGCAACCACTCTTCCGCATAGCCATTTCCATCAAAAATAATGCGCTTATGATCTGCATAGGTTTTTCTGATTAATTCATGTACCGCCATATTGAAATCTTCTGCTTTCTCCAATTCATCTGCAAACTCGGCCAAAACATCGGCAACAATGGTATTCAATACAAAATTGGGGCCAGAAATAGAACCAGAGGATGGAGGCATACGGAACTCAAACTTATTGCCTGTAAACGCAAAAGGAGAAGTTCTGTTTCGGTCAGTTGCATCCCTCTTCAAATAAGGGAGGGTATTTACACCAACACGCATTTTTCCACCTTGAATGCTGCTGGTTGCTCCCCCATGCTCAATCTGATCAAAAATATCTAAAAGCTGATCTCCCAGGAAAATAGAAATAATGGCAGGAGGTGCTTCCTGCTTGCCTAAGCGGTGGTCATTACCGGGATTCGCTGCCGCCACACGCAACAGCTCAGAATATTTATCCACACCCTTGATAATAGATGTTAAAAACACTAAAAATTGAGCATTTTCATGAGGTGTTTTGCCGGGATCTAAAAGATTCTGTCCATCATCCGTTCCCAAAGACCAGTTATTGTGCTTGCCACTGCCATTTACACCTGCAAAGGGCTTTTCGTGAAGCAAACAAGTCAGGTTGTGATGTCCCGCAATACGTTTCATTGCCTCCATAACCAGCTGGTTATGGTCAGCGGCACGGTTGCAATCATCATAAATTGGGGCAAGCTCATGCTGCGCAGGAGCTACTTCGTTATGCTGTGTTTTTGCAGTCACTCCAAGTTTCCAAAGCTCTATGTTTAGCTCCCGCATAAAGCAGGCAACCCTTTCTTTAATACAGCCAAAATAATGGTCATCTAACTCCTGACCCTTTGGTGGAGCTGCACCAAACAGAGTTCTTCCTGTAAAAATCAAATCTTTTCTCTGCTGATACAATGTACGGTCAATCAGGAAATACTCCTGCTCTGCACCTGAATACACATTAATTCTCTTGGCAGTTGTGTTCCCAAACAAATGTAAAATACGCATGGCCTGTTTGGAAACAGCCTCAACAGAACGGAGCAGGGGTGTCTTTTTGTCCAACGCTTCCCCGGTGTAGGAGCAAAAAGCTGTTGGAATATATAGAGTGATTCCCGCTGTATCTTCTCTTAAAAATGCAGGTGATGTACAGTCCCATGCCGTATAGCCTCTTGCCTCAAAGGTTGCACGCAAACCGCCGGAAGGAAAGGAAGATGCATCCGATTCCCCTTTGATTAGCTCCTTCCCTGAAAACTCCATAATTGCCTTTCCATTTATGGGTGCTGTCAAAAAGGAATCATGCTTTTCAGCGGTAATCCCTGTCATAGGTTGAAACCAATGGGTATAATGGGTTGCCCCTCTTTCCACAGCCCAGTCCTTCATGGCATTTGCAATAATATCTGCAATAGAAGAGTTCAGCATTTCTCCTCTTTCAATGGTGTTCTTTAATTCCTTGTAGACTTGCTTTGGCAAATGTTCACGCATCATTGCGTCATTGAATACATTCATACCAAAGATTTCGGGTATAGAAATTTTTTCGTACATACACTTGTCCTTTCTGGGTTAACTTTTCTTCTTCTCCGTTATACCATACGCTTTATTATACAGACACAAGAAAGGTTTTGCAACGATTTTGCGCCTTGCACTTTGGAGAATTCCCGCCCCCATTTGCCATTTTTTTTGTATATCCTATTACTATTTTTTATGCAAAACCATTCCTATTTATACAATTTTTCTTTGGTCTGAAATAAAAAACATTTATTCGCATATTGGTATAAATTTACGATTGATAAAGAACTCTAGTTCTGTTATTATCATATTAAGTTCTATCAAGGAGGTTCTCTGCATGAAGCTTTTGAATAAAAATATTGATATGATTTCCTGGACGGCGAAAGACGGAACCGTTACACCTGTACGCTTTCGCATGGAGGATAATGGAGAAACCATTACAGTTAAGGTAGATCGTATCCTACAAACAGAAAGAAATAGATTTGGTGGCAGCCAAACCCTGTGTTTTCTCTGTAGCAGCATCATAAATGGCATTGAAAAAATATATGAGCTAACCTGTAATTGCGATAACCAAAAATGGTTATTACGAAAAATATAAGCAGAGCCTTACGTAGAAAGTCATTAAAATTTTTTCTCAATCAATGCTTTATTTCATAAATATGGGATATAGATGAGAATAGAGATACATTCTCAAAAACAAAAACCTTATTTAAAGCAAATTTTTGCAATGAAATAAGGTTTTTTAACCAATAATTAAATTCCTTGTTGAATAACTCTACTTCCAAAAACCTTTGTGCATTTCAGTCTAAGTTCTTCAAATTTTTTAGTGAAAAATCTAAAATTGGTGCAGAGTGGGTGAGCGCACCGCAAGAAATATAAACTACCCCAATTTCACAAAGCTCTTTTAGCCATTCCTTGGTCATGTTTCCAGAACATTCGATTTTTGATTCGCCACAAATGGGCTCAACAGATTTTCTCAACGTATCGTTATCCATATTATCCAGCATAATAATATCTGCGCCTGCTCCCAACGCTTCTTTCACCATTTCAAAGCTCTCTGCTTCAACCTCAATTTTGCGCACAAATGGCGCATATTCCTTGGTAAGCCTAACTGCCTCAGCAATACCGCTTTCTGCTGCGATGTGGTTATCCTTAATCAAGATTCCGTCTGATAAGTTGTATCTGTGATTACTCCCGCCCCCAACCTTTACCGCATACTTCTCAAAAATACGCATATTGGGTGTTGTTTTTCTCGTATCCAATAATTTAGTTCCATAAGGCTCCATAGCCTGTACACATTCCCTTGTATCGGTTGCAATACCGCTCATTCTTTGCAAAAAAATCAAAGCAGTTCGCTCACAGGTAATAGTGTTCTGACGCTGCCCTAAACAGTTCTCACTAAAGTGCCCATTTCTACCAAATCCCCATCTTTAAACTCCGTTTCAAAGCGCACCAATGGATCAAGAAGTTCAAAAACCAGACGAAAAACATCAAGTCCTGCAATAACACCAGACTGCTTACATATTAATTTCGCACTGCCTTGTGTTTTTGGGTCTACAATTGTATTTATTGTGATATCCTCACTGGTGATGTCCTCTTCATTTTTTTCACCTCAAGTAAGATTAAAAACTCTGATTATTGGTGACATACATTTAAATCCCTTTAAAAAAGCATAATTATAATTCCAAATTTATATTAAAGTATTTTTTTGTATACATATTGACTATCATTATATAACTTTTTTCAAGTTTTTCAATAAATATCCCACCTGAATTTTACCGTTTTATCAAGCATTTCTCTGCATTTGTATTAAATATATTCTTAATCAGGTAGATGAATTCAAACCAGTCTTAAGCGTAGACACAATGAATAATGTAGCATCTTAATTCATTGGATACATAATTATATAAATATTGGTATCTATTATCTATCATCTTTACTTTATTCAATATTTAATGATATAAAAGATATTATTGCACATTTTTAAATTGCACCACATTCTAAACCTATTTTTTGTAACAATCTTGATGAAAACTAAATATACATCAACCTTCCTGCTATAAAAAAGAGAGCACAAATTTATGTACCCTCTCCAATAATAATTATTATGAATTGCAAAACCCATATTTTAAAAAAAGGTGCGTATTCCCCATACACACCTTTTTGAATCATATATCATCCTATTCTGTAACATACAAATGTTTAACTCTGGCATGAATGACAAAAGCAATGGAACAGCCAATGGCCGCTGTGATAAACTGAGTCATGGAGAATGTTGTCTTTACAACTCCTACCATCTTTTCTGGTATAGCTCCACCAAAGTAAGGAAGCACTGCATACCAAACCAATAGCCACAATACAGCTGCCTTTAAGATAGCACCAAGGGCAAGCCATGCGGCAAGCTTCTCTTTCCTTCCTCTGCCTGCCAGTAAAACCAATGTTAAATTACCAAGCATAACAACAAATATCATCAGCGGAACCAATTGCATAATCGGTGTAAAACCCATGAAATAAGCAATAATCGGGCTCATTACAGCGATAAAAATGCCACTTGTTGTTCCAACTGCCAATGTTGCCATAACCAATATTGCATTCACCGCAGATCCAGTCAGATAAACAGAAATTCCTTTCATACTTTGGAAAACAATGCACATTGCCAATAATACTGCGGTTAGAACCAATTGTTTTGTTTTCATTTTACCTCCCAATGAGTGTCCTCTTATTTTTCTTTCAGATGGAATTCTCTTTCCATATTAACAACACTCAAATCATAACCGTTCATGCCCTCGAAAGGACTTTCCGTGGTTGCTTCCTTACCATAGCGATTTAAAAGTTCAATACCTTTTTGATCGTGAGTTAGTGATGCAGAACCCCCTGTACAGCCATTCTTGCAAGCCATACCTTCTAACAAATTGGCATTCAACTTACCAAAGGAAGCCAACTTCATATTTTTGATGCATTCATCAATACCATTACAGTGAATTGGTTTGATTTCTTTTTCAATTCCTTCCATCGCTGCAACCTTTACAACACTTTCAGCAACGCCTCCCGTTCTTCCAAAAATACGTCCAAAGTATGATGGTTCACCAGCATTTCTTTCTTCAAACTCTTTCAAATCAAAACCTTTTGCATCAAAGGTCGCCATTAGCTCTTCAAAGGTAATAACATAATCAACAGCACCCAACAAGTCCTCTTGTTTAATTTCAACCTTTTTCGCAATACAAGGACCAATAAATACAACCTTCGCTTTATTATCCTTTTCCCGAATTGCTCTAGCAAGAGCAATCATAGGAGATACTGTTGTAGAAACGTGATCCATAAACTGTGGATAATTTCTACGAACATAATCCACAAAAGCAGGGCAGCAAGAAGTTGTTTTCCATCCTTTTTCATCAATGGTTTCTTCAAACTCTTTGGCTTCTGCAACAGCTACCATATCACCGCCAATTGCTGCTTCAATCACGTCATAAAAACCTAATTCCTTTATGGCTGCAAAAACCTGACCCAGCTTTACCGTAGGAAACTGACTGGCTATGGCAGGTGCCACAATTGCATACACATGATAATTTGTATTATTCCATGAATGTTGAATCAAATCCAATACATTTAAAACAAAAGGTTTATCCACAATTGCTCCGAAGGGACACTGATAAACACAGGCACCGCAGGAGATACATTTCTCATGGTCAATAAATGCTTTTTTCTCTTCATTGATTTGCACTGCCCCCACTGCGCAGGAACGAATGCAAGGTCTTTTTACTTCACTGATAGCATTAAAGGGGCACGCCTGCTTACAACGTCCACATTCAATGCAAAGCGCTTGATTAATATAAGAACGATGATTCACAATGGTGATCGCATTCCTTGGACAGACCTCTTGACACTTATGCCCCAAACAACCTCGGCATGCTTCTGTCACAACAAAACGGTCAATGGGACACTCATCACAAGCTGAGCTCAATACATTGATTACCCGATTATCCTTAGAAGGCTCCAAAACCAATCGTACACGTTCCTCAATAATATGTCTTTCTTTATAAATACAACAGCGAAACATTGCCTTTGGACCTGGAATTATGGCCTCTGCAATTTCTCTGTATGAATTGATTGATTTATCCAGCGTACCATGAAAAAAACGTTGCGCAACTTCTTTGTTAACTAAGTATTTGATATATTGAACATTGCTTTCAAAACCCTTCATTATTTACTCTCCTTTTCATAATTTCAATAAAAAATACTCTTCTTTTATATTCGAAAAAATCATTTCCAATAAATTTCAAAAACGATTTAAGGGTTTTCATCCCTTAGTTCAACAAAAAAGAATCTTTTTGTTACAACCATTTCATGCCGACAAAAAAGCAACGAAGTATTTTGAATACAGTATACCACGTTACTTTTTTTTAAAAAATGGAATTCACGTTTATTTTTTCTTTTTTACTAAACCCCTACTTATGGGGTAATTCTAACACATATTTATTTCGCATGCAAGCTAATTGTCACTTAAATACACAATAATAATGAACAAAATTTTAGTCCATTTTTAATGCTTTCTGCTACTTCAGCAAAACGCATCTTCAATAAAACTACTTTTGAACAAAAAAGTCAAGTGTTATTTTACTTTTTTCTTGAGTAACTACTTTTTGCATTTCAATAAAAACATAAAAAAAATGAGAGCACCCTAAAAGTTAATACTAACTAAAAGGATACTCGCTTTTTTCTGTAAAACTGTTTCATTTTGGCAATATAATTGTAATTGTCGTGCCCTTCTTCAACTCACTTTTCAAATTAATTTTTCCATTATGCAAAATTGTGCCATGCTTCACGATAGAAAGTCCCAATCCTGTTCCTTCCGTTTCCTTGGAGCGGCTTTCATTCACCCGATAGAATCGCTCAAATACTCGAGATTGATTAGCCACAGCAATCCCCATACCCGTATCGGCAACAGTAATTGCAATTTCCTTCTCATTATTTTCCAGAGAAATAGAAACCTTTCCATTTTCATAATTATAGCGAATTGCATTGTCACAAAGATTATAAATCATTTCCTGCAATACCTGTTTCACTCCATTAAAAATGACAGGCTCAGTGGATACAGAGATTATTACGCCTTTATTCTCCGCAACCGGCTCCAATCGCTTCACAACCTCTTGTATTAAAACTGCTAAATCCACAGTCTCCTTTTCCATTCCATGTTGTTTCTCATCCAATTTAGAGAGCTTTATAATATCCTGAACTAACTGAATTAGCCTTTGAGCCTCATCATAAATTTTTACCGCAAATCTGGGTACATCTTCACCTTGTACCATCCCGTTTTTCATAATTTCTGCAAATCCAGAAATGGAGGTCAGTGGCGTTTTCAATTCATGAGAAACATTTGCTGTAAATTCTCTCCGGATTTTTTCCCCTTCTTCCCGCTCAGTCACATCAAACAGAAGTATAATTGCCCCTGCAAGAATATCCTCCTGTACCACGGGATTGGCAAATATCTGACAGCATTTTCCGTTAATTTGTATTTTTTCTTCCCAGTGATTGCCTGATAGTGCAGATTCAACAGAACGACGAAAGCCTTCACTGCGATTTAGCTGAAACACGCTAACATGCCCCCTAGGTGCTTCAATTCCCATAAGATGAAGTGCACCCATATTGTAAGAAAGTACATCCCCCTGGGCATCCAGAACCAAAAGCCCTTCCTGCATATTGGAGGTTATTGTATCAAACTCTTGTTTTTGGCACTTTAACTCCCGCATTTGCCGATGAATTTGTTTGTTTTGCACAGCAATCCGCCTCAGTAGTGGCGTCAGTTCATCATAAACAACTGCCAGCTCTGGCTGCTCCAAATCCACGTCATTAATGGGCTTTGTAATTTTTTTTGCAGTTTTGTATGCCAATAAAAATGAAAGTACAATTGCAGCAACTAATATGAGAAGTAATGGCTGTGTCATAGTAAAAAATAGCGCAAGAGGTGTAGTTGTTAAAGTAGAAATGCGGATAACAGTTCCATCTTGC
>JAEZPX010000042.1 GCA_023413275.1 Bacillota bacterium
CTGATAGGAACAGCAATATGGGTGCTGTTCCCGATGTTTGGATTGTGATTGATTATATAGGGGAACCATGGAGAGTTGCAAACTAAATTAAACTTAATGACACTGAAAATTGTAAATAATTATTTTAGTATAAAATAGAGACTACATAATATAATTGTCTGTTGAAAAAGGGTAATATGCTATGACTGGCGTATTACCCTTTTTGCTTTGTATTATCCTTAACGAATGATTTAAGAAGATGTAATCAATAAGGGGGGCTTCACTAAGAGTTATAAGAAGTGAAGTCAAGGTTATTTTATCACATTCTTTCTGTGTCAAAGCGATTATGCTTCTAATTCGTTTCTTGTTGGTATTTGATATAGCTTTCACTTAGATTTTGGAGTATGCTTTGCTTGCAAAATTATAAAGTAGGAGGAAAAAGCTATGCAAGAAACCAAAAGTTTATGTGCGAAAATTCCTATTGTATTGCACAATAAAGTAAGAGCAAGCCAAGAAGAAAGCGGACTTACCTTAAACCAATATGTAGAAAAGCTGATTATTGAATACTATCAAATGAAGGAGGGAAAAAATATGCCACAAACGAGGACACTTGCCTTGCAAATATCAGAGGAGCTTTTTGTAAGGATTAAAAGCCACCTTGATAAAAACCCTCATTTAACCCAAAAGGCATTTATTACTGATCTTATAATAAAAGCTTTAGATGAAGCAAAGGCTTAAAAATCAATAGAACAGCATCAAAAGCAGGGAACATCCTTGCTTTTGGTTTTAAATTTGTTGGTTTCCGTAATAGCATAAATAAATTTTTTGTGCTATTGTGTTGTGCTGAAGGAGGTGAGAAAAATGCAGAAAGAAAAATTACTTAGTGAGTTGTATAACGGAAATTTATGCCCCATAGCAAAGGAAGTAGTACAGGGAAGTGAGTATCAAAAATGCATGAATGAGTTAGCTGAGATTGAAGAAAAATTTAGCAGTCAGCTAGATGCAGAAGAAAAAGAAAAGTTACAAGATTTTGTAACGGCACAAGGAAAACTCAGTTTTATCAATGCAGAGGAACGATTTACGCAAGGCTTTCGTATGGGAGCAAAACTGATATTGGAAATAATGAATGAAGATGACGGAGAGCTGGAATTATTAAAAAATTAGCACTCCGTCATTTTTTATGCAACCTGAAGCATATCGTAAAAACGGTATGCTTTTTTATTTGGATGGAAAGGAGGTTACAGCTTTTGTTTATATGGGATTTTTTGCTCAGTGATGTGATGGATCAAATCATTGATTGGTTTTATGGACATCTTGTAGGCTTTTTGGGTGATTTTTTTGCTCTGATGGGCAATATGGGCGTGGAATTATTTGAGATGAATTGGGTTCAAAGCATTGTGCTGTTTTTTTCTTATCTTGCGTGGACTCTTTATGCTACAGGGCTTGTGGTGTCCTGCTTTGAAACCGGTATTGAATATCAGAACGGACGAGGAAACCTTAGGGATGCAGGGATAAATGCCATCAAAGGATTTATGGCGGTCAGCCTTTTTACCGTTGCCCCCATAGAATTGTATAAGCTATCGGTAAATTTACAAGGAAGCCTTACTACAGGAATTACAGGTCATGCAAATGGAATCAGTAATTTGGCTAACAGTATTATAACTGAATTAAACAACGCAGGAACCCTCGATGCTGTTGGCAGATTTCATGTTTTTGGCGGTATGTCAGACGTTACTTCACCTATTATGGGTTTGTTCACGATTATTCTTATGGGATATGCGGTAATAAAAGTATTTTTTGCCAATCTCAAGCGTGGTGGTATTTTGCTCATTCAGATAGCCGTTGGAAGCTTATATATGTTTTCGGTTCCCCGTGGATATTTGGACGGATTTATAGGTTGGTGCAAACAAATTATAGGACTTTGCTTAACAGCTTTTTTGCAAGCAACCATACTTACAGCCGGACTGATGGTATTAAAAGACCATGCATTACTTGGGTTGGGACTTATGTTATCTGCAGGTGAAGTTCCAAGAATTGCGGGGGCATTTGGTTTGGATACCTCAACAAAGGCAAATGTAATGAGTGCCGTCTATACAGCTCAAGCCGCAGTAAATACAACTAGAACCATTGTTCAAGGGGTAGCGAAGTAGAAAGGAAAGTGCTTATAGAATGGAGATGATTTGAATGTTTACAATGGGAAGCCTTTTTGATGGGATTGGCGGATTTCCCCTTGCCGCAGTTCACAATGGAATTGTTCCTCTGTGGGCCAGTGAAATCGAAAGTTTTCCTATCCAAGTAACTAAAATACGTTTTCCCAAAATGCTTCATGTTGGTGACATTAAAAAGCTTGATGGGAGTAAACTGCCTGTTGTGGATATTATTTGTGGAGGCTCACCTTGTCAGGATTTATCTGTAGCAGGAAAAAGAGCGGGACTTGAGGGTGAACGTTCCGGACTCTTTATGGAGCAGATTAGAATAACAAAAGAAATGAGGTGTGACAATGGAAAAAACGGAAAAGCAAATGACCTTATTCGACCTCGATTCTTCGTTTGGGAAAATGTCCCCGGAGCCTTCTCTTCTCAGAACGGAGAGGATTTCAAAGCGGTTCTTGAAGAGACCGTCCGAATTGCAGATGACACTGTATCTATACCTCGACCTGCGGGAGGGGTATGGAAACCTGCTGGGTGCATTTTGGGAGGAGAATTCTCCCTTGCTTGGAGAGTTCTCGATGCTCAATACTGGGGTGTCGCCCAAAGACGCAAAAGAATCTTTCTTGTCGCAGATTTTGGAGGACACACCGCTCCCAAAATACTATTTGAGCAAGACCGCTTGCTTGGGAATACTTAGACGAGCAAAATCCAGGGGTAAGGAGTTGCCTAAACAATTGAAAACAGCATTGGAAATACAAGCCGGAATTGCACAGGCAGATAATAGCAGTCTATCAAGTATGAACGACATGAAATCTTATCACATTAATCAAAGGAATGAAGGAATTGACCTTGAAAATCTTTCGGGTGCGTTGATGGCAGCACAAAATATGCAGATGCAAACCTTTGTTACGGAACCAATGATTTGTTTAAATGACCAAGGCGGAAACCGTATGGATATTACCGAAAATATAACATCTACATTAAGAGCAAGCATGGGTGGAAATCTTCCTATTGTTATGGGAAGTCAGCAAGGTGGTTCGAAAATTTGTGAAAATCTTTGCCCGACGATTACATCAGCCGCCGGAACAAGCGGAAACAATCAGCCTGTACTGTTTGATAATCACGGTAAGGATTGTAGATACAACGGGCCACTGAAAGTTGCTCCGACAGTGGCAGCAGTCTATGGAACAGGTGGCAATAATGTTCCTCTTGTTTCAACACCTATTGCATATAGTTTAGATAGTAAAGACAGTAAT
>JAEZPX010000059.1 GCA_023413275.1 Bacillota bacterium
TTACAAGCCCTTACACCAATACTTCTTAATGCGAAGTGAGGCTTATTTAATTTATAAATAGAGAAGGCTTTCTCAAATAGCTCGTTTGAGCAGCACGTGGCAAAGAGCAATTTCCCTTGTCGTTCACAAGAAAATAGATTTTTATCCCTTAGCCAAATCTGAACAGTATTAGCAATGAATCCGCTGTCTCTTAAGCGTTCGGCTACACTTTCACAAAGGATATATAATATAATTCTTACATCTTCCTCACTTGAAACATCATACGGTAAGGTTGTGCTATTACCAATACTCTTGATAGCAGGGTAGGAGTTTATTTCTGAAACTATAGACTGATCCAATCCATTTGCAAATTGCCACAGCATAATGCCATTAATACCAAGTTCTTGTTTTAAATACTTTGGATTGGTAGCGGCTAAATCACCGATTGTATGCACATTTAGTTTTCTTAGTTTAGAAAAGGTTGCACGCCCAACATAAAGCAAATCATTTGCAGGAAGAACCCAAACTTTTTCTTTAAAGTTATCCTTTGTTATGATTGTAGTTGCATCAGGCTTTTTCATATCCGAACCTAACTTTGCAAAAATCTTATTATAGGATACTCCCACCGATGCAGTAACCCCTAATTCATCCTTTATTGTCTGACGTATTTCATTTGCTACTCTTTCACCATCACCAAAAAGCTCTGTACTATTAGAAATATCAAGCCAACATTCATCAAGCCCAAAGCTTTCAACCTGGTTGGTATAATCTGAATATATTTCCCTAGCCATTTTTGAATAGTTTAAATATTTGTCATAAGAAGGTGGTACAAAAACGATATCGGGACATTTATCTCGGGCTTGCCATAAAGCATCACCTGTTTTAACTCCATATGCCTTGGCAATATAATTCTTTGCCAAAATAATTCCATGGCGTTTCTCTATATCTCCGGCAACGGCAACAGGCTTATTCCTAATTGCAGGATTGTAAAGACATTCAACTGAAGCATAGAAATTATTTAGATCTGAGTGCAAAATTATTCTATCCATAGTCACCACCGCAAAAGAAAATTTGTTCTGATTTGGATTATAAAACAAATATATGTTCTTATCAAGTGGAAATAATATCAAATATACATTCTGTCAGAATTGATTTAATGAAAAAGTGAACACTATATATGAGGTGTTTTGCATGTGTGGTCGTTATGAGATGTTTATTAATCCTGAGAATAGAGAAATGATGCGAATTGTAAATGCTATAGAGTATAAATATGGTGCAGTAAATAATATGAGAACAGGTGAAATTTTTCCTACAAATATTGTGCCTATACTTTCTCGTGATAGTAGTAATATCACACCGGAATTATCAATTTGGGGTTTTCCTAAATTTCACAGTAAGGGAGTCATTATCAATTCAAGATCAGAAACAGCAATTGAAAAACCTACATTTAGAAAGAGCCTTTTAGAAAGAAGATGCGTAATACCATCAACAGGATTTTACGAATGGAAGCAAGATGCTTCAAAGCAAAAATATAGATTTAATCTGCCAGAAAGTGAAAATCTTTATATGGCTGGAATATGGAATGAGTTTAAGGATGAAAAGAGATTTGTAATTTTAACAACAGCGGCCAACAATTCAATGGTAGATATTCATAACAGGATGCCTATTGTTTTACAGAAAGAAAAGATTGAGGATTGGATAATAGATACAGATTACGCAATAATGCTATTAAATAAAGAGCAACCTGTATTGGAGAGAATGGAGGTGTAAAAAGCATGTTAAAACGGAATAAACGACTGCCTGTGAAGCCTTGATTTTTGGGCAGTCGTTTTTCTTTCTAGTGTATCTATATCCCACTGAATTGGATAATAGGAATTGGCAAATGATGTTTCAATTACGGTGTTATTATACTCACCAAAAGGAGGACGGAATAGGTTCATTTCAATTCCTGTTAAATCCTTTACTGCTTTATGGCAATCTGCCAGCTCCTTGGCTATTTGTTCTGAAGAAAGCTGATTCATATGAGGATGGGTTGAAGAATGGTTACCCAAATCATGGCCTGCTTCTGCAATTTTCTTTACTTCTTCGGGATAATCTGCTACCCAATAACCACAAAGGAAGAAAGTTGCCTTTACTTCATTATCCGCAAGAATTTGAAGTAATCGATCTGTGTCCTCAGCACCCCAAGCGGCATCAAAGCTGATAGATACTTGTGGTTTATCTGTTTCAACACAATAAATTGGAAGTTTTCTCTCGTTTTGTGCTGAAATAATTGAGGAAACTTTTGTTGCAGCAGGGGGAACAAGGCATGTAACTACACCAACGCATGCTATTGCCGCCACCGTAAATAAAATATGCTTTTTTTTGATATGTATTGCCTTAAATAATTTCATTATGCTACCTCCGAGCTTTTTTAACAATATATCGATTTATGAGTGAAAATATGAAAAAAACGACTTGACAAATTCTAAAAATAAGAATAATATAAATATGTGCTTACAAACTAAACATATATAAAGAAGGTGAAGGATTGACACAAAGAGAGCGGGAAATATATGAAATCATCCGCGATATGCCTATGATCGAGCAAAGTGAAATCGCCCAAAAGCTAAACATAACCCGAAGCTCTGTGGCTGTGCACATCACAAATTTGCAGAAGAAGGGATATATTCTGGGACGGGGCTATTTGCTAAAGGAACAGGATTATATCATGGGAATTGGCGCTGCGAATGTGGATATTCACGGTATGAGCAAAAAGAGTATTATTTTAAGGGATAGCAATCCGGGAAATATGAATTCTTCCGCAGGCGGTGTTACAAGAAATGTTTCGGAAAATCTGGCAAGACTTGGAGCACCAGTGAGGCTGATCACAGCTTTAGGAGATGATATTTATGCAGATCAGATTCGTAATGAATGCACTGCTGCAGGTATTGACTTTTCCCATAGCATGGTGGTTGAGAAACATCCTTCTTCAACCTACATCTCAATTTTAGATGAAAATGGAGATATGTTTGTTGCAATGTCGGATATGTCGGTATTACAGCGCATGAGCATGGAATTTTTGAAATCTAAATCAGGCATTATCAGCGGTGCTAAATTTATTACCTGCGATGCAGGCCTTCCGGAAGAGGTTTTAGAGGGGATTCTTGATGTGTATGGAAGTCAAACCCCAGTTTTTATTGATCCGGTTTCTGGTACCTATGCGGAAAAATTAAAACCAATTATTGGAAAAGTTGATACATTAAAGCCGAATCGCATGGAGATGGAAGTGATCAGTGGGATTAAAATTGAAAATGAGACTGATTTAGAGCGGGCATCAGATTTGCTATTAGAAAAAGGACTTAAGCATGTTTATGTGAGTTTAGGGGCCGATGGTTGTTTTTATATGAATCGAGATGGCGTGAAAATTAAACGGGCGTTAAAGCCCTTAGATCAAATGGTTAATGCCACAGGCGGTGGAGATGCATTTATGGCAGCTGTGCTGTACGCAAGGTTACTTGATTTCAATGTGGATGAAACGGTAGACTTTGCTTTAGGAGCAGGCGTTGCGGCAATTTCCTATAAAGGTACTATAAATCCGAATATGAGTGTGAATTTGATTGAAAAAATATTGGAGGAAAGAAAATGAAGAATTTAGAAAAATATTTGACCATTACACCTGAAATTCAAGAAGCAATTGCAAGCAATAAGCCTGTTGTTGCTTTGGAGAGTACAATTTTAAGCCATGGAATGCCTTATCCAGAAAATGTTGCATTTGCCCATAAGGTAGAAGAAATTGTTCGTGGTGAGGGTGCGATTCCTGCCACCACAGCAATTATTGATGGCAAGCTTAAAGTTGGCCTAACAGCTGAAGAACTGGAGCTGATGTGCAGAGCAGAGAATGTAGGCAAGGTTAGCCGTCGCGATGTAGCAGTTTACTTGGCAACAGGTAAAGTAGGGGCTACAACGGTTGCAACTACAATGATGATTGCAGCTATGGCAGGTATCCAAGTGTTTGCCACCGGTGGTATTGGCGGTGTGCATAGGGGTGCTACAGAAACAATGGACATTAGTGCAGATTTGCAGGAATTGGCTCATACACCAGTAGCCGTAATTTGTGCAGGTGCAAAATCTTTACTGGATATCGGTCTCACATTGGAATATTTGGAAACAATGGGGGTTCCTGTTATGGGTGTTGATACAGATGATTTCCCTGCGTTCTATTGCAGAAGAAGCGGATATAAGGTAGACTACAATGCAAAAGATGAAAAGATAATTGCTAAGATTTTAAAAACAAAATGGGATTTAAATCTTGAAGGCGGCGCAATCATTGCAAATCCTATTCCTGCTGAATATGAATTGGATTTTGATGAAATTGAAGCTGTGATTCAGCGTGCGTTGGTGTTAGCCAAGGAGCAAGGCATTCGTGGAAAAGATACTACACCCTTCCTTTTGAAGCATATTAAAGATATGACAGAAGGGGTTTCTTTTGCATCCAATTTACAACTTGCATACAACAATGCAAAAGTTGCTTCAAAAATTGCGGTGGAGCTTGCAAAGTTGAATTGAGTTCATTGCTAAACCTCATATATTGCCGAACTTCAATATTTCTGTGTGGGAGTACGAATATCCATGAAATGAAAAGTTGATATTCTAGAGAAGAATATTTTTGGGATTTTAACATAGTGGCGAGAGACTCGTTAGCAAAATGCTTTATATTTGCATTTGTTTGACGAGTCTCTTTTGTTTTTGGATAGGTAAAATTGGACTGATTCAAATAAAAAAATAATTCTTTAAGTGGGTGTGGCACTGGAATCAATGTTTAGGATTGATATTAGTAAAACTTGAACAGGAGAGCTTGTCTCCATTTATGTTATCTTATAACTTAAACTTGCTTTTTTGAGGCAGATTATATAAAATGCTAGAAAGAGTATTGTTTGAAAGGAGTGAGATTATGGAACAGGGTGTATTTCAAATTGGCCCCATTCGTCCACCCAGTGAGGCAAACAGCTTATTGCTACGGGTGACGGAAAACTGTCCATGGAATAAATGTAAATTTTGTATGCTATATAAGAACAGCTCATTTCATACACGGCCTGTGGCTGAGGTTAAAAAAGATATTGATATTATGGCAGAGTATAGGGACAGAATTCTTGCTCATATGAGTGAAGGTGAGTATGACATGCAGGCCATTCAGCAGGAATATTTGTCTATGCCTACGGATGAAGCAAGAATGTGTTACCAAATGGTATTTACTTGGCTAACAGAAGGGGATAGACAAGCAATTTTTTTGCAGGATGCAAATACCATGGTATTGCGCCCTGAGTGGCTGATAGAAATTGTCAGTTATGTCAGAGAACGTTTTCCGGAAATGCAGCGGATTACCTCCTATGGCAGAGCGAATACTTTAGCACGCATTTCTCTGGAGGATTTTAAGCGTTTGCGAGAAGCAGGACTGGATCGTATCCATTCAGGTTATGAATCGGGTTCTGATAAAGTTTTGCAATTAATTTCTAAGGGAGCCACCCAAGAAGAGGAAATCATTGGTGGTAAAAAGGTGAAGGAAGCGGGTATCGAACTTTCTATTTATTTTATGCCTGGTGTGGGCGGCAAAGCCTTAACCGATGAAAATGCCATAGAAACGGCAAAGGTTATTAACGAAGTAAACCCGGATTTTGTCCGTTTACGTACATTCATTTTAAGAACGGGTTCTTTGATGGAAGAACTAAAAGATGCAGGCATGTATGAGGAACAAAGGGATATTGAAAAATTAATAGAAATCAGGAAGATGCTTGCTCATATTGACCCCAATAGAGCCAATGGAAAGCTTACCAGTGATCATATTATCAATTTATTGCAAGAAGTCACCGGGTATCTGGATAAGGATTTGTCATGGATGTTGGAGTATATTGATTCCTTTTTGGCTCTGCCTGAAAAAGAACAAAAGCAATATCAGTTGGCAAGGCGTATGGGTTTCCCATTAGACTGGAAATACCTTTACCGTTTACAGCCTCAAGATCAGGAACGTGTGGAAGAAATGTCTAAAAATGTTGTTGATGAAAAGGAATGGGAGGCTCTACTTCACCGTTTTACCGATAGATATATCTAAGGAGATAAAAAATGGATAAAGAAATGATTTTTACCACTATAATTCCAATCATTTTGATACTTGGGATTGTGTACTACAATATGCGTAAAATGCAAAAGAGTATAAATAATATGAAAAATAACTGTAGCGGTGGATGCAGTGGGTGTGCCCATAGTGACAGCTGTGGCAAGCCGGAAAAAGAAGAAGAGAAACACGAATAAAAAGGAACAAGAGTTATCATTTGGCACAAGCCTTAGCAATTCTAATGGCTTTGCAGTAGTAAGTTAAAATAAAAGAGAGTGCCTCAGGATTGGGGCACTCTTGTTGTTTTTGTGTTTTAAGTAAAGAATTTTGTTAAGATTCCGCAGACTTTGTTTTTTGCTGCTCCTCATGCTCCGTACGGTAACGACTCATTAGTCCATGGAATAAGTCCATTGCGGTTGGTGGTGTAAAACTGATGGCATTTGCACCTGCTTCAATGGTACGCTTAATGCTCTCTCTGGTAGGACCACCTGTTGCAATGATAGGAACGGATGGATATTTTTCACGAATGGCACGAACGACGTCGGTGGTTCGACCGGCAGCGGATACGTTGAGTATACTTGTGCCTGCCGCCAATCTTCCATCAATATCGCTATCAGCATCCAGCACAGTGACAATAATGGGTATGTCAATAATTTCATGGATATGCTGAATGACAGAATTACTGGTGGGAGCATTCACAACCACGCCCATGGCACCCAATGCTTCAGCATCCTTTGCCAGCATTACAACTCGTGGGCCTGTGGTGGTACCACCGCCTACGCCGCAAAAAACGGGAATACTAGAGGCTGAAACAATGGCATCTGCAATAATTTGCTGAGGTGTAAAAGGATATACTGCCAGAACTGCATCGGCATTACAGTTTCGGATAATCGCAATGTCGGTTGAAAATATTAACGACTTAATGCGTTTTCCCCAAATTACAATACCACTGGCACTCCATATTTCCTCTGGCATTGTTACGATATGCTTTCTTAATCTACTATCAATACGGGGGATGTTTTTTTCAGCCATACCTTAGCTCCTTTCACTATATAACTAGAATAATTCATATGAAAAGTTGTTATAATTATACAATAATTCGGGTTGTCTGTCAAGGTTTTTTTGTACAAACTGAAACAAAATGGGGCTATTTTGGAAAGACAAAAGATATCCACACCTTGACATTATTTCCGTTTCAGACTAGAATAATGTTATCGGAAAATATTAGTATTTTTTGGAGGATGATTATATTTTGGAAACCATTATTGGTTTGGCCATATCTATCATTCTGAATGTGATTTTGCTTTTTTTATTATGGAAATTGCAACAAGAAAAAAAGCGAGCAATCATTACAGAAGAAGGAATCCGCATGATGGTAGATGCAGGAGGGGATAATGGCAGTATTGACGAAACAGAAAAAAAGATGATAAACAATATCTTTGATTTGAGCAATACTTCCGTGGGGGAAATTGCTACCCACAGAACAGATATTGTTGCAATTCCTGTGGATGCTTCCATTTTGGAAATCATGGAGGTCATTTCAGAGGAAAAATATTCTCGTATCGTTGTTTATGATGATAACATTGATAATATTATTGGTCTATTTCATGTAAAAGATGTTGTAAAGTTTTTCATTGCGGATAATCACGATATAACCAATTTTGATTTAAAACAAGTTTTGAAAAAGCCGTATTTTGTTCCGTTTTCAAAAAAAACGGATGAATTGTTTGCTGAAATGCAAAGAGATAAGGTTCATATGGCAATTGTTATTGATGAATATGGCGGAACAGCAGGGCTAGTCACCATGGAGGACTTGCTGGAAGAGATCGTTGGTAATATATTTGATGAATATGACTTGGAAGAGGAAGAAGATATAAGTGTGATAGATGAAAAGGCATATCGTATCAATGGAACCACAGATTTGACTGATGTGGAGGAGTTATTGGATATAACTTTTGAAGATGGGGAAAGTTATGACACGTTAGGTGGCTATTTAATTGGCCGATTGGGGAGAATCCCTGAAGAAGGGGAAAAACCTGAAATTCATGTGGCGAATTGGCTGTTCCGAATAGAGAATATTGAAGAAAAGCGGATAGATAAGGTGTATGCCTTACGCTTAGAAGAAGAACGAACGACAAACCACGAAAAAGCTATGTAAAGGATAAAATCTTTTAATAATAAAAAACAGGAGGGATAAAAATGTTAGATAAAAAAGTAATAGAACTCTTAAATTCACAAATCACCAAGGAATTTTATTCTGCTTATCTGTATTTGGATTTTGCCAACTTCTTTGAATCCAAGGGCTTAGAGGGATTCGCAAATTGGTATAAGGTTCAGGCACAGGAAGAAAGAGACCATGCAATGCTCTTTTATCAATATTTGCAAAACAATAACCAACGGGTAGATTTTCAAGCAATTGGTAAACCCGATGTAGAAATGGAATCCTTGATGGATCCTTTAAAGGCTGCATTAGCCCATGAAGAATATGTTACTGATTCTATTCATACCATTTACACAGCTGCCCA
Source organism: Bacillota bacterium (assembly GCA_023413275.1). Classification (GTDB taxonomy): domain Bacteria; phylum Bacillota; class Clostridia; order Lachnospirales; family Anaerotignaceae; genus Chakrabartyella. The sequence goes on from JAEZPX010000059.1 coordinate 8,596, forward strand.
AGAGGTTCACGACTATCGTACCCTTCAATTTTTGGATTGGTTTGTAAAAGAACAAGGTGAAGAAGAAACAAATGCCAATAATTTAATTACGAAAATGGAACTATTCGGCAGTGATGCGAAAGGTCTTTATATGCTGGATAATGAATTGAAGGCAAGAGTTTATGCGGCACCTTCATTGGCACTTTAAACATTAAAATAAAAATTAGAAAAGCGTATATTTATTATACGCTTTTTTCATTTTAACTTAAAAGAACCCATAACAATCGTTTTCAGTAATTATAAAAAGGAGATACTCTTTAAAAACACATCAATTTCCTACTATTTTACTTCCTTTCACGAAAAAATTTGTCCCCCCATATTGTAGAAGAAAAAAGAAAGGTGAGGTTGCAACTATGTGCGAAAATAATGTAGCCGAAATGCAAGCTTACAAGGGAATGGTGATGCCTCTACCGATATCTGAAGAGGATCTTTGGAGGCTGGAACAGGAAGTTCTAACCCCCGCAGTTCATATTGAACCAATACGTAAAATATTACCTGAAATAAACATTGTTCCGAATGTAAAAGACTTAGAGATTCCCATTATTGCAGGGATTACACTATATAGCTATCTAAACTTTTTTAATGCCTTAGTATCGGTACCTGCTATTGATATATATGTAAATGGGAAAAAAGTTGTTTCTGACCTAAAATATAAGGAATTTTCTGAATTTTACGTGGTTTTTCCCGGATATTACCGCATTCAAATTTTCGAGGCCGGGCAAACGAAAGACGAATATTCCTCAACAATTATTAACTTAATTGGTTATCGGGTTTATACTGTTACGATTTCTGGGTTGGAAGATCATGCATGTTTGCTCTTGGTAAATGACTGTATTTATTCCA
>JAEZPX010000069.1 GCA_023413275.1 Bacillota bacterium
AGCCTGCACCCTCCAATACTCTTTTCATCTCAATATAATCTCCACGCCAATTTGTATGGAAATAAGGAATCTCAAACCAAAGGTTAACTAACCCTTTTTTCTTACCACCTTTATATTCCCCCACAAACTGGTCAATGATGGCTTTCACCACAATTTCATGGCCAACTAGGTTGTTGCCTTTAAACCCTGCAGTATCGGCAAAAACCACGGGATGCCCCTTTTCTTGATATCTTCTTACAATAGAGCCAACGTCATCCCCAATTAGTTCTCCAGAACATCCTGTCAAAACCACAAACAGGTCGCCATCCATTATTTTCAAGGAGGACTTAATCAGCTCATCCAACTTATTCTGACCGCCAAACACAATTTCGTTTTCTCCAAGGTTGGAACTGGGCAAAGCCCCACCACCGCTATACCCTGCCCCCTGAAATCCGTTTTCAAAGGAAATCATAAAATATTGTTTATCTGCACAACCGGGACCGCAGTTTCCAATGGGTATGCCACGAGGAATTGCCGCCACCGTATTTACTGCACCAATGGCACACCCATAACGAGGATGCTCAATGGAGTTACTTTTTTTCTTTTTTTTACCTTCCGTCATATCCTTTTCCCTTTCTTCCTTCAGAGTATTCATCCATTTAATTTATACTATCTCAATCAAACCGCGTTCTTTTCTTTAAATTCAACGACTTCCGCTTCAATAGAATCCTCCAGAATTTCAGGCTTCTTTGCTAAAATAAAGGGGTCTTCTTGGCTGAGCCACCAATCGGTATAAGGCAGCTTCACATGTCTTTGCAATACTTGATTGAATTTTTTTCTTGCAAGAATTTCAATTAAAGCCTCTCCCACCCTTACAATGCCATCATACCCCACAGGAAAATGTTCATCCCCCATGGCAAAGGCTGGAATGCCAATTTTTGCCGCCAAGGGTGCCAAGCCGTTATGTCTGATGATAATAAAATCAGGATTTACCCGCTTTAGTAAGCCATAAAACTGAAATTGCTGTGTTTTGCTTACCGTAAAATGATCAATTTCTCCATAATTTTCAACCACATGCTTTAATGTGTTTTGGTTGGTTGTTCCGCTGTCATACACAGGGTCATGATGGAACACAATAGACCCATCCACTTCAATGCCCAATTCCCTGATGACGGAAATCATACCGTGGGCATAAGCAGATCCTGTAGCCACAAACCCTTTAATCCCCTTTAACTTTTCTCTCAGTGCATCAATTTTCGGCTGAACCCTTGCGTGCTCCTTGGCGATGTAATCCTCAATAAGGTCCTCTTTTCCCATAACCTTGGCAATTTGTCGCAGCCAATCATCGGTGCCTGCAAAGCCGTAGGGCTGAGGTGCGTCAATTTGAGGAACACCATATTCATCCTCCAAGGCCGTTGCCATATAAGATCCAAGCGTATGGCAGAAGGTTGCCGTTGCTGCTGCTTCAGAGGCTTGCTCCAATTCATCATAGCTCGCCATATCAATCAAATAATTTACTTTTAAGCCCAAGGGGCTTAGCATTTCCGTAAAATAATCTGTTCCCCACAAGGCCACAATATTGATCAAATCCGCTTGTTTTTTCGGATTTTTATTTACAATTTGCCGCACAACGCCGTGCTGAGAAATGTCAAACCCTGTGCTCCAATGCTTACTTCGGAAGCCCTCGCAGAATAGAGGAATCACCGTAACACCTAATTCGCCCTCCATCTCCATGGCAACACTTTCAATATCCTCACCAATGATTGCTGTTGAACATGACATAGAAATAAAGATTGCTTTAGGATGAAACCTGTTCCAGGCATCCCGAATGGATTGACGCAGCTTTTCGCTAGCACCAAACACCATGTCACGCTCCACCAAATTTGTGCTGAAAATTTGAATGTTTTCCACTGGCTTTCTACGTCTCATAAGGCCGATGCGGAAGCCAAGGTTAAAACGAGGATGAATTGCGGAGCATCCAATGGGAGAATGCTCAATTAAAATGCAATCAGGGAGATTTCCTACCTGACATCCAACAATGGAATGGCTACACATAGTCTGTTGATTGAAGGGCATATTCAACTCGCAAAGCTTACAACCTGCACCTTGCCCTCCTCCACAGCCGCCTGTTTTTTTCTGGCCTCTGATGTCGTAATTGGATGCTTCCACCAGTTCACTGGCGCTGCCATCCCATGAAATGATGGAACCTAAGCGTATCTCTCTGTTATCCACACTTGCAAGATTTAGATTGATTTTTTTCCTAGTCATATTACACTCCTTTTCCCATGCAAATGCCAAATAAAATGCACTTTGCTTGATCTTGTTTTAACTTTAACTTCAAACTTAACTGTCTCCAACGAAGCAAATATGTTTGCAATTGGTTAAACAATAAAGTAATTACACTTACCACAACGCCCAGCACGATAATGCCTACAACGTTTTGGCAGTCAACACCTGCCACAATGATGAAAATATAGGCAATGACCACAACATCTTTGATTGTAGTCAGCTTCTCCCCCGTCTGCATTCCCTGCGAAACAACGAGGAAGATGAC
>JAEZPX010000154.1 GCA_023413275.1 Bacillota bacterium
GGTCAGACCTATTCCCGTAAGGTGGACGCTTATTTCTTATCTGTACTTTCCGGTTTTGCCCAGAGTGCTTACAAATTTTCCAACGATATGCGTATTTTACAGTCTTTTGAGGAAATGGAAGAGCCATTTGAAAAAAATCAGATTGGTTCCTCTGCAATGCCCTACAAGAGAAATCCTATGAGAAGCGAAAGAATTTCTGCTTTGGCAAGATACGTGATTGTGGATTCCTTAAACCCTGCCTTAACAGCAGGTACACAATGGTTTGAGAGAACATTGGACGATTCTGCGAACAAGCGTATTTCCAGTGCAGAAGCTTTTTTGGCAATTGATTCAATTTTGAACATTTATATGAATGTGACAGCGGGCTTGGTTGTCTATGATAAGGTTGTTGAGCGTCGTGTGATGGAAAAACTGCCTTTTATGGCAACCGAAAACATCATGATGAAATCCGTGAAAAAAGGCGGCAACAGACAGGAATTGCACGAATTGTTGCGTACCCATTCCCATGCGGCAGCGGCAAAAGTGAAGCTTGAAGGTAGCAAGAACGATTTGATTGAAAGAATTGCAGAGGACGATGCATTCCCTCTGACATTGGATGAAATTAAAGCGGAATTAGATCCATCATTATATATCGGCAGAAGTGCTTCTCAGGTGGATGAATTTATAAAAGAGATTGCACAACCAATTATTGCAAAATGGTATGAAGGTGAAATTGAAGCGGAGTTAAAGGTTTGATACACAGGAGGCTTTTTAAATGAATGAATTTGAATTAAAGTACGGCTGTAATCCAAATCAGAAACCTGCAAGAATTTATATGACAGACGGCGGAGAGCTGCCTATCCGCATTTTGAGCGGAAAACCCGGTTACATCAATTTTTTGGATGCCTTTAACAGCTGGCAGTTGGTAAAGGAATTAAAAGAAGCTTTGGGAATGCCTGCGGCGACTTCCTTCAAGCATGTAAGCCCTACTTCTGCGGCGGTAAGTACGCCTATGGGCGCAGATTTAAAAAAGGCTTGCTTTGTGGATGATATTGAAGGTCTGGATGAATCTCCGATTGCTTTGGCATATGCCAGAGCAAGGGGCACTGACCGCTTATGCTCTTATGGTGATTGGATTGCCTTAAGCGATGTTTGTGATGCAGTAACAGCAAATATGATTAAGCGAGAGGTATCCGACGGTATTATTGCACCCGGTTATACAGCAGAGGCTTTAGAAATTTTAAAAGCCAAAAGAAATGGAACCTATAACGTTGTAGAAATTGATGTAGATTTCGTTCCTGAAGAAAAAGAAGTAAAACAGGTTTTTGGAATTACCTTTGAACAAGGCAGAAACAATTTTAAAATTGATAAAGCTCTTCTAGAAAACATTGTAACAGAAAACAAAGAGCTGACAGAAGAAGCAAAAAGAGATTTAATTGTTGCTTTAATTACATTAAAATATACCCAGTCTAATTCCGTATGTTTTGCAAAAGACGGACAAGCAATTGGCGTTGGTGCAGGTCAGCAGTCTCGTATCCATTGTACCCGTCTGGCAGGAAGCAAAGCGGATATTTGGCATTTACGTCAATGTGAAAAGGTATTAAACCTGCCATTTTTGTCTTCCGTAGCTCGTCCTGCAAGGGATAATGCCATTGATATTTATATATCTGACGATTATGAGGATGTTTTGGCGGATGGTGCTTGGGAAAGCATTTTTTCAGTAAAGCCTGAACCTTTAACTAGAGAAGAAAAGAAGGCGTATCTTTCTACAATCAAGGGTGTGGCTTTGGGCAGTGATGCATTCTTCCCCTTTGGTGATAATATTGAAAGAGCGGCAAAAAGCGGTGTTTCTTATATTGCAGAGCCCGGTGGTTCCATCCGTGATGACAATGTGATTGAAACCAGCAACAAACACAATATGGTTATGGCATTTACAGGAATGCGTTTGTTCCATCATTAAAAAGGGGGAAAGAATAAAATGAAGGTCATGGTAATTGGCGGTGGCGGCAGAGAGCATGCCATTGTGAAAAAAATAAAGGAAAATTCCAATGTAACTGAGCTTTTTGTTCTCCCCGGCAACGGTGGAATTGCCCAAGATGCCACTTGTGTGGATATTGGTGTGAAGGAAGTAGAAAAAATCGTAGCTTTTGCAACGGAAAATAAAATTGAATTTGCTGTGGTTGCTCCTGATGATCCTCTTGTATTAGGGGTGGTAGATGCATTGGAGGCTATTGGCGTTTCATGCTTTGGCCCCAACAAAAAAGCGGCGATTTTAGAGGGAAGTAAAGTTTTTTCCAAAAATCTAATGAAAAAATACAACATTCCTACAGCGCAGTATGAAGTTTTTGATGATATGACCAAAGCTTTAGAATATTTAGAAACAGCCCCCATTCCTACAGTAATCAAAGCCGATGGGTTAGCGTTGGGTAAGGGCGTTGTCATTGCGGAAACAAGAGAAGGAGCGAAGGATGCCGTTCGTTCCATGATGGAGGACAAAATTTTCGGTGCCAGTGGTGACCATATCGTGATTGAGGAGTTTCTCACAGGTCCTGAGGTTTCTGTACTTGCTTTTACAGATGGCAAAACCATGATACCTATGGTTTCTTCTATGGATCACAAAAGAGCATTGGATGGTGACAAAGGTTTAAACACAGGAGGAATGGGCACGATAGCCCCCAATCCTTACTATACAGATGACATTGCGGAAGAGTGCATGAAAACGATTTTTTTGCCCACAATGGAAGCGATGAATCAAGAGGACAGAACCTTTAAGGGATGTTTGTACTTTGGTTTGATGCTGACACCCAACGGCCCGAAAACCATTGAATATAACTGCCGTTTTGGTGATCCTGAGACACAGGTTGTGCTACCTTTATTGGAAAGTGACCTTTTAACCATTATGCAACACATTTCAGAGGGCACTTTAGCAGAAGCTGAAGTAAAATTTAGCGAGCGCGCGGCTTGTTGCGTCATTATGGCATCGGAAGGCTACCCCGGTAAATATGAAACTGGTTTCCCTATTTTATTGCCTGAAAACTGCAACCAGATTTACGTTGCAGGAGCAAAAATTAAGGATGGAGATTTGGTTACAGGTGGTGGGCGTGTATTAGGCGTGACAGAAGTTGGGGATACATTAGGCGAAGCCATTGAGAAGGCTTATGAAACGGTAAAAACCGTAAAATTTGAGAATGCATATTATCGTAAGGATATTGGCGAAAAGGCCTTAGCGGCGGAGGTATAAGCATGGTTTACAGAGTTTATGTAGAGAAAAAACAAGGCCTTACAGCGGAAGCAGAAGCATTACGCCATGATATTGTAAATTTGCTTGGGATTAAAAATTTGACTGACTTACGCCTTTTTAATCGCTATGATGTGGAAAGTATTGAAAAGGATTTATTTGAATACTGCAAGACAACGGTTTTTTCTGAGCCCCAGCTTGATCATTTATATGATGCATTGCCGAAAGAGGATGCAGTTATATTTGCTGTGGAATATTTGCCCGGGCAGTTTGACCAAAGAGCCAATTCAGCCGCAGAATGTGTACAGATTATATCCAAGCAGGAAAGACCTTTGGTTCGTACGGCAAAGGTTTATTATTTATTTGGCAAGCTGACGGAAGAAGAAATTCAATCCATTAAAAAATATGTTATCAATCCAGTGGAGGCTAGAGAAGCCAATTTAAACACTTTTGAAACCCTTACCATGCAGTATGATATACCGACAGAGGTTGCGACTGTTGAGGGGTTTTTGCAGTTGGATGAAGTAGGTTTAGATGGTTTTGTAAAGCATATGGGTTTGGCAATGGATTTGGACGACATTAAGGTTTGCCAGGCATATTTTATGGAAGAAGACAGAAATCCCACAATTACAGAAATCAAGATGATTGATACGTATTGGTCTGATCATTGTCGTCATACAACTTTTTTGACAACCATTGATAAAATCAAGTTTGAGGATAGCTTATTAC
>JAEZPX010000216.1 GCA_023413275.1 Bacillota bacterium
GATATTCACAATATCCTTTTCGCTCATATCCAGCACCTGTGCTCCTTTTCTGGGCACAAGCTCCACCAGATTTTCCAATGCCAGCATACGCAGAGCTTCTCTGACCGGGGTTCTACTTACACCCAGCTTATCTGCCAGCTGATTCTCCATCAGCCTTTCGCCGGGAACCAATTTTCCAACTAAAATTGCCTCTCTCAGGGTATGAAAAACCACGTCCCGAAGTGGCAGGTACTCATTGGTATTGATATTAAATTTTGTTTCTTCCATTTCTTATTTCTCCTCTCTTACCACTATTACCGTGGTAAATCTTGGTGGCTACAACCTCCTTCAAACCGAATTTTTTCCGGATTGTCGATGCCGCCTTTTTTGCACTCTCTTCTTCCTTAAACAGCCCAAAAACTGTAGGGCCGCTCCCGCTCATCAAGGCACCTTCCGCACCTAGCTGAACCAATTCCTTCTTCAACTGAGCAATTTGCGGATGCATGGGTATTGTCACAGTTTCCAGAACATTTCCCAGAAGCTGTCCCATTTTTGTAATATCCGCCTCAGCCATAGCTTGTATCATCCCTTTTGTATCGGGATGATCCTGGACACTCTGCCAGTCCAATCCACGGTATACCGTCGCCGTAGAAACGCTGACAGGAAGCTTTGCCAGTACAACATAACACATGGGGCATGGGCATTTCACTGGCGTCAAGATTTCTCCAACACCCTCAGATACTACTGTTCCCCTTTGAACGCAGTATGGGATGTCTGACCCCAAAAGAAAAGCCAAGCTTTCCAATTCTTTCATGGAAAGCCCTAAATCAAACAAGCGATTCATTCCAACCAATACAGCCGCACAATCCGTGCTTCCTCCTGCTAAGCCTGCCGCCACTGGAATACGCTTATCAATTTCGATAAAAACACCTTCCGTGATACCAAACTTTGCCTTCATCAGCTCTGCCCCACGGTACGCCAAATTGCGGTTATCCGTAGGTAGCCATGAGAGGTTGCTTTTGAGAATAATTTCATCTTTTTGGATTCGCTTCATGTAAATTCCGTCGTATAAGCTAACCGTCTGCATAATGCTTTGAATCAGATGGTAGCCGTCCTCACGCTTGCCTGTTACATCCAATGTTAAGTTGATTTTTGCTCTTGCTCTTAATCTAATGTCTTTCAAAATACACCCTCATGAATAATAATACTGTATACATTGTCTTCTTTATTGTACAATATTTTCGACAAAGTTACAACTGCCATCTTATACAAAAAAACTGGTAACTACTCTATGAAAAACGCTAATAAAAAAATTTTAATTGCTCATTTTTATCCTTTCTTCCTTATAATTTAGACAAAAGTTTTTCTCAAAAATACCTCTTGCAATTTAAATTCAATGGTGTATAATGATGTTGTAAAAACATAATACCTCTTCAGGGCAGGGTGAAACTCCCGATCGGCGGTAAAGTCCGCGAGCGAAAGCAGGATTTGGTGAAATTCCAAAACCGACAGTATAGTCTGGATGGAAGAAGAGCAAACATAAAAGTGGTAATTTGTATTTTTTTAATTGCCCCTTTTCACAGCAATATCTCTGTGCCTTTTTGGCATACCATAAATCCTTTTCTATGGATGTATGGAGGTTTTTTTGCTGTTTCAAAATGTTTGATATGCCCTGTATGAGCTTTTTGGCACATACAGGGCTTTTTATTTTGAATTTGCGGTTTCATTTTGCATGTATTTAAGCATGCAAAAAATCGCTTTTCCCCTCTATTCCAGAGGTCTCTTTTTCTATCCATTTCTTTGGGAACTCTTTCCCGCCTTTCCCCTGAAGGAAAGGACGTACTCCCTATGGTAAATGAAATATATATGAAACGTGCTATTACTTTGGCAAAAAAAGCACTGGGCTATACCAGTCCAAATCCATTGGTAGGAGCAGTTATCGTAAAAAACAATAAAATTATTGGCGAGGGCTATCACCATAAAGCCGGCGAACTCCATGCGGAACGTATGGCTCTTGCCGATTGTAAGGAAAGCCCAAAAGGTGCAACCATGTATGTTACGCTGGAACCTTGTTGTCATCAAGGGCGTACACCCCCATGCACTGATGCCATTATTGAGGCAGGCATTCAGCATGTGGTCATCGGTTCCTTTGATCCTAATCCTTTCGTCATGGGCAATGGTATAAAAAAACTGCGAGAACATGGCATCACTGTGACCTCTCATTTTTTACAAAAGGAATGTGACGAAATAAATCAAGTATTTTTTCATTACATCACAACAAAAATGCCCTTTGTGGCCCTCAAGTATGCCATAACTGCTGACGGCAAAATCGCCACCAAAACGGGTGCTTCCCGCTGGATTAGCAATGAATTGTCTCGAAATCATGCCCACCAGCTTCGTCATCAGTACAGCAGTATCTTGGTTGGCATTGAAACGGTTTTGCAGGATAATCCTCTGCTAACTTGCAGACTGGAACATGCAGTACAGCCTATTCGTATTATTTGCGATAGCCGCCTGCGTATACCTTTGGAAAGTCAAATTTGTAAAACAGCAAAAAAATATAGAACCATTATCGCTTATGCCAATGATACCATGGGAAAAAAAGAAGTTTTAGAGAGCCTCGGTCTTACCTTGTGGCAGTTGCCTGATGAAAACAGCAAGGTATCTCTGACCAATCTATTAAAAAAGCTAGGGGAACATGGCATTGACAGCATTTTAGTTGAAGGTGGCGGAAGGATACATTTTTCTTTTTTGCAATCTCAACTAGCTCAAAAATTATATATTTATTTTGCTCCTAAAATTTTTGGCGGAAAAGACGGAAAATCTCCGGTGGGAGGAGACGGAATTTCTCAGCCAGATGAAGCCTTTCGTCTAACGCTTTTGCAAAGTGTGGCTCTGGATGGAGATATTTTGCTGGAGTATAAAATCGAGTCAACCCAAAGGAGTAAAGATGAATATTCTACCCCTCCTCCCTTTTGAAACACAAAAAACCTATGAAAAATGGAGAAAAGCCTTTCCATAGCATTGCCATGATAGATACAACGCTGCACTTTTTGCGTAGAAAGTACTTAACCTGTTTTAAAGTTTGGGACAAAGACTTATTTTTGAAAAAGGAGATGCCATATGTTTACAGGATTGATTGAAGAAATCGGTTTTATTGATAAAATCACTTCACAAAATAACAGTGGTCAGCTGGTGATTCACGCAAAAGAAATACAAGAAGGCACAAAATTGGGTGATAGCATTGCGGTGAATGGCGTTTGCCTCACTGTAACCAATGTGTCAAAAACCTCTTTTACCGCCGATGTGATGCCCGAAACCTTAAAACGGAGTAATCTTGGCAAGCTGCAAAAAGGTTCCCCCGTTCATCTGGAGCGGGCAATGGCGGCAAACGGACGGTTTGGCGGTCACATGGTCAGCGGGCATATCGATGGGACAGGCGTAATTTCCAGAAAAAAACAAGAGGGAAATGCAATCCGCCTTTTTATAACAACGGATACCCCACTTCTACGACAGATGATTGAAAAAGGCTCTATTGCCATTGATGGCGTCAGCCTAACAGTCATTTCCGTGGAGCAATCCCAGTTTTCTGTGGGCATTATCCCCCATACAAGCTCACAGACCATTTTATTAGATAAAAAAATTGGGGATAGCGTAAATTTAGAAACAGATGTTATCGCCAAATATATACAACGTTTTTTTGAAAACAGCAATCAACAACAGGAGAAACCGTTAACCTTAGCATTTTTAAAAGAGAATGGATTTTAGGAGGAGAAAAAATGTACAATTATCACACCATTGAAGAAGCATTGGAAGAACTAAAGCAAGGAAAAATTATTCTTGTTACTGACGACCCAGACCGTGAAAACGAAGGGGATTTTATCTGCGCTGCAGAATTCGCCACCCAAGAAAATGTAAACTTTATGGCGAAATACGGTAAAGGCTTAATCTGTATGCCGATGAGCGAGGAATTGGGACATAAACTTGGACTACCCCAAATGGTAACGGAAAATACAGATAATCATTCCACTGCCTTCACCGTTTCCATCGACCACGTGGATACCACCACAGGAATTTCTGCGGCAGAACGTTCCATCACTGCACTTAACTGCATAGAGGAAGATGCAAAACCTGAAGACTTCCGCAGACCTGGGCATATGTTCCCCTTGATTGCCAGAAAAGGTGGTGTCTTAAAAAGAGAAGGACACACCGAGGCCACAGTGGATTTAATGCGCCTTGCAGGCTTAAAGGAATGTGGTCTTTGTTGTGAGATCATGGCTGAGGATGGCACCATGATGCGCACACCCGAGCTTTGGAGGGTTGCAAAGGAACATAATCTAAAATTTATCACCATACATGATTTGCAAAACTACTGCCGCCGTCACGAAAAACATGTGCATTGTGAAGCTGAGGCCAATCTGCCAACCCCCTACGGCGAATTTAAAATTTACGGCTATGTGAACGATATCACCGGGGAGCATCACGTTGCCTTAGTGAAAGGAGAAATTGATGACGGAAAGGACATCCTTTGTCGAGTGCATTCGGAATGCCTGACCGGTGATGTATTTGGCTCCTGCCGTTGCGATTGCGGTCAACAGCTTGCCGCCGCCATGGCACAAATTGAGAAAAAAGGCAGAGGCATTCTTTTATATATGCGTCAAGAAGGCAGAGGCATTGGCTTAATCAACAAATTAAAGGCATATGCCCTACAGGAACAGGGGCAAGACACAGTAGAGGCAAACATTGCCCTTGGCTTTGCCCCTGATTTAAGGGAATATTGGATTGGTGCACAAATTTTGCAGGATTTAGGCGCCAAAGAGTTACATCTACTTACCAATAACCCTGAAAAGGTTTACGGCCTTGGCGATTTCGGTGTAAAAATTACCAAGCGGGTGCCCATTGAAATAGCTCCACAAGAATACGATCTGGAATATCTTAAAACCAAGCAAGAAAAGATGGGGCACATTTTTTCCCATGCCCTTTAAAGGTCACAGTAACGAGTCAATAGAGCCTGACCCAAAACATAATAAACGTTCAGGCATTTTTATTTGCCAGAACCTTAAGTTAATAGGCGTCCTTTCTTAGATGAACACTGTAAAGGAAATTGCCTAAGCTCTGTAAACAAAACTTTTCATTCGTTTTTGCAGCTACAGTCAAAAAATTGAAAATAACATCTACAATTAGGAGGAATATTACCATGAAATTAATTCAAGGAAACTTAATTGCAACAGAGATGAAGGTGGCCATTGTAGCATCTCGTTTCAATGATTTTATTGTTGGAAAGCTTATTGACGGTGCGGAGGATGCACTCCTGCGTCACGGTGTTGACCCAGACAATATCTCCTTGGTACGTGTCCCTGGGGCATTTGAAATCCCCCCTGCAGCAAAGCTTCTGGTAAACAGGGGTGCATACGACGCAATTATTTGCTTGGGTGCTGTCATTCGTGGGGCAACCACCCATTATGATTATGTTTGCAGTGAAGTGTCCAAAGGAATTGCCCATCTTTCCATGGAAACAGACACTCCTGTTCTTTTTGGTGTAGTTACCACGGAAAATATTGAACAGGCCATTGAACGGGCAGGAACAAAAGCAGGAAACAAAGGCTATGATACCGCCTTGGCGGCTATCGAGATGGTAAACCTCTCTAACGAAATGAGAAAGCTGGAGAAATAATTTCTCCATTGCATCACGGGGATTTCCAATGAAAAAATGCTTCATTCAAATTCATATGGGAATCCTCCTTCTCTAGTAATGAAAATAGAATTACAAATCAAAGCTTTTTTCCTAAGCTGTATCTCAAAAATCCATCCAATGGTTAAATTTTCTTTAATTATCCGGAAAATCTGTATTGAATCCTGATTTTGTATTATAATCAATATACATAATACAAAAATTATCCAGAACAGGAGGAATTCTATGGAGGATTTTTATATAAAAAATAAACAAGCAGTACAAAACTTCATTATCCTTTGCGGAGGGATATTGGTCTGTTTTCTGTTTTTCCGGTATTTATTTTCAATATTTCTGCCTTTTATTTTGGGCTGGCTGTTAAGCCTTATGTTTATTCCTTTGACGGATCGATTGGAGAAATATCATATCCCCCGCTGGGCAGGGGCTCTTGCGGGAATTCTTATTTTTATTTCTATCCTAGGGTTTTTAGGGTATTTTGCTGGAAATCAGCTTTACCAACAGCTTCAAAACCTCCTGAGTGACCTACCCTATTATTTAGAAAAAATGGAGGAAGGCCTAACCCTATTCTGGATAGAGATAAATAACCTTCTTGTGGATTTGCCTGATGAATTTACAAATATAACCGCAAATTTACAAGATGGAATCTTTGGTATTCTGCTTTCCTTTGTTCAAAGCAGTGGCTCAGTTTCAATGATTGCCGCCGTTCCAAAGATTTTGTTGGGGTTTTTCATAGCCCTGTTTTCTGCTTTTTTCCTCACAAAGGATAAAGCGGGTATTCACAAGGCATTTAAAGCACATGTTGAGCCACTTCTGGGCGGTTCTTTAGAGGCTACCAAACGAGATTTAGCCACCTCTCTTTGGGGATACGCAAAAACACAGTTGATACTGATGGGCTATATCTTTCTTATCTGTATCATTGGTTTGTATCTTCTTCATTCCCCATATGCTTTGTTGTTGAGTGTAGCCATTGCCATTATTGATGCTCTCCCATTCTTCGGAAGTGGTTTTATTCTTTGGCCAGGCGCTGTACTTCACTTCGTATTGGGCAATAACATCTTAGGGATCGGCTATCTTGTTATTTACGGCATCGTTCAAGTTGTACGTCAGTTGATGCAACCTAAAATACTTGGTGACCAAATTGGGATGCACCCGCTATTGGCTCTGTTTTCCATGTACTTCGGCTATCGTTGTATTGGCTTTTGGGGATTGATTCTTGGTCCCATTGTTGCTGTTGTTTTACGAACCATCCTTTTGTTTCAACAAAAAAATAACCGTGAATTATCTTCTAATCATTGAAAGGGTGTCGACTATGTCGACACCCTTTTTTCTAAAAGCTTTAACTTAAAATGAATTCTCTTATTCCAACCAAAATAATTAGATGTAACGGATAAAAAACATAGAAAAAGTATTTCGGTAATTGGATATTTCTTTTCCATTCCACCCCCGCTAAAGGAAAAGAAAGAATGGAAAGGCCTTGCAACCAAGTTCCTGTAAAATACCCATATACTACTTGTAGAACGCTCTGCCAATAAAATGAAACTGCCCGAGCAGATTCATAAAAACCATATAAAAATATGGTAGCAACGCCATACCAGCTATAACTGCATTTGACCCAATAGGATAAAATCAGCAAGCCTACTGCCAAAAATCTTTCTTTTCCATCTCTTCTCCATAACCAAAGCACTACCCCACCTAAGGCTAAGGTAAATAAAGGGTTAAGGTTGGTGTTTTCAAAAGCCAGTCTGTAAATGGGTTGAGAAATCACCGCTGCCAAAAGAATACGAAAAAGATATCTTTGAAAATTAGATGTATG
>JAEZPX010000218.1 GCA_023413275.1 Bacillota bacterium
TGTGTGCAGGAAACAACAAGAATGCTGTGATATCAGTATGCGACGCTTTTCAAACTATTGAGGATGATAACGCATTACAGAAAACTAAGAAGAGGGCGAAAATTAAATACGAATCTTATTATTTGAAAGGGCCTAAAATGTTAACTAGTACAAGTGAATGTCAGAACTTCGTATCACTTCCAGCAAATGAATTACTGAAGCAATATAAAATAGAACACATAGATATATTGGAAAAGAAGGTACCAGAAGAATTGCAACACGGGTACATAGGTTTAGGGGCCAATACTTGCAGAGGAATAGAAACAAAAGCGTATTCAATGGACGATGTGGAAATCGGTGCCATGCCATTACTTATTGACGGAGAGCAAGGGGCAGGAAAAACATCTTTTATCGGTAACTACATTCGGGATGTTCAAACAAGAGGTGAGGGGTGCATGGTAATTGATTACATAAAGAATTGTGAATTAAGTGACTCCGTAAAGAAAGTAATCCCAAAAGAACAAATAATAGAAATTGATATGAGCGATGTCGATAATGTACAAGGAATTGGTTATAATGAGCTGAAGCCTATTTCAAATAAATCAAAGGATATCGTAGACTGTGCAAACATGAAAGCATTGTACATAAGCCGTCTGATAAATGCGCTAGGAAATAAAGAGGCCGAATTAAGTGATAGAATGGATAAATATCTTAATGCAGCAAGCAATATTGTTATGTGCTGCGATAACGCAAGTCTAAGAGATGTCATGAAATGCCTTAATGATCATGAGTACCGCGAAAAAGTTTTAAGGTCAGTTCCAAAGGGAATTGTGAAGGAATTAGAAGAAGAGATTGGCATGCTTCGGGAACTTAATGAAATTGATGACAGAACAGGAAAGATTACAGGTACAAAGTATAGCAAGATTGAGGGAATTAATGACCGTGTTTCGCGATTAAAAAAAGACTACCGACTGAAAAAAATGTTTTACAAGGATTGTTCTGAGAATATTGATTTGGTTGATGCTATGGAAAAAGGTAAGGTGGTGCTTGTTAAAATGCCTCAGATACACTTTTCCACTCCATACAGCAAAAACGTAGTTGTCACTTACTTATTTACAAAAGTATGGGCTGCTTCCATCGTCCGAGGGATGATGCATCCTGTGCCAAAAAGATTTCATGTTATCGACGATGAAATCTTCCAAGCAAAAGAAGCAATGAAACTGATTGAGGAAGAACAAATACTAACACAAACAAGGAAATTTCAAACAAAATTTGTTTTCTCGTGTCAATACAGAAAACAAATCGAAATGATTGCAGACACGATAGATGCAGCAGGAGCAAGTTATATGCTAATGAAAGGTTCGGTGAAGGCGAACTTCGATGATTTTAAAGACCAGATTGCTCCGTTTACATTAGATGATTTACAGGCATTGAAACAATATCATTGTATGAACATTATGAACACACCAGACGGTAAGAAGGTATTTGTTACAAGATTACCTAAACCTATCTAATAAAAGAAAACTCCCATCCATGCTCACTTAAATGTTCATGGTGGGAGTTTTATACTATAAGATTGTCACAATTTGATGTTTAATAAAAGATGCTTAAATCAAATTTTCATGTTGCATTTCGTGTTGCATGTGTTGCAAAAACATCAAAAAATAAGCAAAAATATAAGCTAATAAGATAATTTTTAAACGTGTACAAGCATAGATATAATCAGTAGTATAGGAATTTTACTACATTTTATAAAATATGGTTCAAGGGGTTCAAGTCCCGTCAACTGCATTACAAAACCCTTGAATTTTCAAGGGTTTATTTTTTTGTGTTGCATTTTGTGTTGCATAAATTATTAAAATGCTCATTTGTTTTATCTGTAAATATCTTTTCATAATCATCCATGGTTCCACGGTAGATATTTTTTAATACAGCATCAGACTTCCATCCACCACGAGCCATAATATATTGATCAGGTATTCCTATTGCATGCATTATACTGGCGGAATAGTGTCGCAGGTCGTGAAATCGAAAATGGTGTATGCCTAACTGTTCTAGATATCTTTTATGTCTTTCTGTTATCACATTTGGTTCAAGAAGAACAACTTTACCTGAACTAGGAAGGGTATTAGTAACAAACTCAGGCAATACAACATAACGATCAGATGATTCGTTTTTGGTTGTGTCTTTGTTTACATAGTCATTGTTTAATCCAAGAACTCTAGACGAATTAACATGGACAACATTGCCTTTTATATCTTTATCAGATAAACCACAGACTTCAGAACGTCTCAATGTTCCAAACGCTGAAAGCAATACGGCTTTTAACATTTCGTTATCGTTTTCTTTTAGATGTTCAATCAATTTCACAACTTCATCTTCCGTTGGAACATAGTACATGAGTTTTTTCTTCTTTGGGAGCTTTGTATGCAATTCAAACGAAGGATCATATTTTCTCATTACTGCATTTATCAATCCATGGGCATTTTTTACTGTTTTTGGCGAATGTGTTTTCGAAAAGTTGTTCGCCCAATTCTGAATGTTAGTTTGATCAAGTTTAGATAGGAGTATATCGTCAATTTCATTATAATATGTTCTCATTTGATTATATCCACGTAGTGTTGATGGAGATAATATACCAATATTTGACTGTACATATTCTTCTCTTGCCTGTTTAAAAGGCAAGTTTGGAAGCTTGTCTTTCTTTTTGTTCTTTTTGTTCAAGGCAAATTCAGCAGCCATATATTCTGATTCTTTTTTTGTCTCAGCTGTGAATGATTCATAATGCCTTTTACCTTTAGAATCTGTATAGTCATATACTAATGTTCGCCACTGACCAGATGGCAGTTTTTTTGCCGTTGCCATTAATATGCCTCCCTAACAAAATTATACGAACAAGCAAATAAAGGATGTACTTTTGGAAGTTTAATATCTTCTACTCTATACATTAATGCCTCTTTGCTTACAATAAGATATTTTGCCATGTAGTCAAAATTTCCAAAACTATAATCATATAAATCTTCTATGATTTTTGTTGGCATTAGAGCATAGCCAGCAGCATTATTTGCTTGCCACTCTCTACCCTTACAATCAACGCTATATTTATCAAAGCAGACTAATTGGGCTTGTCTTGGGTGATACCAAAAGTGGCTAAGCTCATGCATAC